>CALZGT010000057.1 GCA_945787235.1 uncultured Prevotellaceae bacterium | reverse complement strand
TTGATACTTGGGCTGCCAAGAACATGTCCACAAACTGGGTTACAGAACGAACCAAGATATTCAGAAAAGCAAACTGAATTTGGAACCGTTAACTGGACACCCTAATTGTTAACCGAAGTCTTTCAAATCTTTATGACCGGTATCTCATTGATGTCCGTGAGATAGTTCGGACTGCGGTGCTCACACCTGACCTGCCAGTCCTGCCTCTCCATGCCCGCTACGGCAAGGTGGAGCGTCTTGGCCCCGTAACGCTGGTTGATGTTGTCGAGGGCACGCATGAGTTCCCGGCGTTCCCTGCACCTGGCAGGCGTGTCGAAGAGGTCCAGCTGCACGGCACTGTCAGAGGTGATGCCGCTCACCACCACTCCCGACTTCTTGTACATGATGCCGGGCATGTAGATGGACTGAAGGCACTGCAGGGCTGCCTGGGTTATCACCTGCGTATCGGACGTGGGAGTGATGAAAGTGTGTGAGGCCGTGTGACTGTATTGGGGCATGTCCTCACGGAACCTGTTGCTGGCCACGAAGACCAGCACCGTGCTGCACACGCTGCCCTGGGCACGCAACTTGTTGGCACAGTTGGCTGAGAAGGTGGCTACGGAGGTTTTCAGGGATTCCAGTTCCGTGACCATCTTTCCGAAACTGCGGCTCGTGGTGATGCTCTGGTTGCGCAGCACCTCCGTGGTGTCGATGCAGGGGATGCCGTTCAGTTCCTGCCAGGTCTGGAGTCCCGGTTTGTGGAAATGGCTCCTCACCCACGCCTCACTCTTCTGGGCAAACTCCAGGGGCGTGTGTATGCCGAGGTACTCCAGCTTTTCCAGCGTCCTGCGCCCTATACCCCACACGTCGGCGAGTTCGAAGAGTTCGAGAGCCTTCCTGCGCTTCTCCTCCGTGTCTATCAGGCACACCCCCTGGTAGCCCTTGTATTGCTTGGCAAACTTGGACCCCATCTTGGCCAGTGTCTTGCTGGGGGCTATGCCCACACTGACGGGGATGTCGGTCCAGAGGCGGATGCGCTCACGCACCTCACGCATGAACTCCACCAGGTCATGGTGTGCCTCGTAGCCATGCAGGTCGCAGAAGGACTCATCGATGGAGTAGTTCTCCACATGCAGGACAGACCGGCGCAGGATGCGTGTCACCCTCCGGCTCATGGCGGCATAGAGTTGCATGTTGGTGGAGAAGACCTTCACGCCGTGGCGGTTGACGATGTCCTGCACCTTGAAGATAGGGTCACCGCGGTGCAGTCCCACGGCCTTGGCTTCAGGGGTGAGTGCCACGATGCAGCCATCGTTGTTCGAGAGAACACAGACGGGTTTGCCTTCCAGTCCGGGATGGAATACCTTTTCCACGGAACAGAAGAATGAATTGCAATCCACGAGCGCGTACATAGCCGTCAGGGGGTATGGGGTTTGTGTATGATGTATGTCACGGTGCCCCAGATGCTGAAGGAGTCCTCCTCCGTCACCTTTATCTCTGGGTAGTCGGGATTGGCCGGAACGAGCCACCCCACCCCGTCACGCTTCTCGAAGCGTTTCAGCGTGTATTCGCCGTTCAGTTCGCACACGGCAACCTGTGAGGGAGACGGATGGCGGTTGCTCTTATCCACGATGACGATGTCGCCGGAGTGGATGCCTGCATCAATCATGGAGTTGCCCTCTACGCGTATCAGGTAGGTTGCCTCGGGACAGGGGCAGAGCATCTGCAGGAGTTCGATGCTCTGGGCTTTCTCATCGTTGTCCAGCGGGATGGGAAAGCCAGCCACGATGCCAATGTCGAAGAACGGGAGTTGCAGTTCCCTGACGGCTGTGGCAGGGAACACGGTACCCAGTCGGGACAGGCCGGACGCTGCAGCGGCCATTCCCCGAGCTATGCACTGCTTGATGAAGTCTGTACGATGTTCCTGTGCATCGAGGAAGCGCAACATCTCGCCGGAGGCGCGGAACGTGTACATCCGGCCGGCCTCCGCCCGGCGGGGTCTGCCTGCACCGGCTCTGGCTCCCCCACGTCCGTTTGTCTTGTGATTTTCGCTCATACCTATTACTATTTGGGTGCAAAGATAGCAAAATACTTTTGAATAACGTAACACATCAATCAAAAATATGGCGGAAGAAGGTAAAAATCACACGGAAACACGGTCTGAGAAAAGATAGTATGGATGAGTGATGCAGAATCAGTATGTGGTATAAAGGAATGTAGCGACTTACAATGAAACATGAAACCGCCAAACGTTTTGTGCAATTTCTCTCCTTATTGTAGAAAATCAGTACCTTTCCTCTAAAGAAAAGCGATTTCTTTATTCGGCAGGCTTATAATTCGGGAATTATTTCGTAATTTTGCGCACCTACTTAAGAACAGACAGTCTTCAAACAATGTCAAACCAACGAAACATGAAGAAAAGAATCATACTCGCCATGCTGTGTGCCGTCACGGCTTCCCTTGCCCAGGCACAGGAAGAAACTGCGAACAAGGAGCATAACATCCAGACCATCAACGTCATCGGGGACTCCTACGTCAAAAACCACAAACGGCCTGTGGAGGAGACCTGGCACTACAAGATGGCCCAGATGCTGGGACTCAAATACAACAACTATGGGCGCAATGGGGCGTGCGTGGCCTTTGACCGTACCCACGACGGCAAGTACAACTTTGGCCCCGCCATGTACGCAAAGACCCATCTGCTGGATCCGAAGGCTGATTATGTGATCATCATCGGCGGACACAACGATGCCGTGAAAGTGAAAGACAACCACGACTCGCTGAGGATGTTCAGAGACTCATTGCGCTTGTTGGTCACCCACATCAGGACACAATGTCCGAAGGCCCAAATAGGCTATGTCACACCATGGTATTGCGACCACGAAGGATTCAAGCCAGTGTGCAGGATGATAAGGCAGGTATGCCGCGAGCAGCATATCCCCGTATTGGACAACTACAGCAGGAAGTCGGTCATCAAGGTGAGGCAGGCGGCATTCAGAAAGAAATACTTCCAAGGACCTTCAGACAACGCCCACCTGAACAACGAGGGGCACGACCTGTTCCTCCCCATCGGGAAGGAATGGTTTGTGCGTAATTTTAGGTAGGTTCTATAAATTAGCTTTGATGGAATTTTGCTCTATCTTCGAGCAGATTCCTTTGTAAGGGTGAAGCAGCATAGCGAGCTATGGTGCAAGCACTTACAAAGAAAGATGCCGAAGAGAGGGTAAAAGACCACAGCTTTTGCTTTTGGGCAAAATGCAGTAATTCCATAGAGAATTGTAATTAATAGAACCTACCTTTAAAGAAAGAGGCAAGCGATGAAAGAGAAGATCCTGCTGTTTCTCCGCCGTTTCTCATTCCGGACGGGAATGATTGTCCTGGCCATGTGCGTTCCGTGCTACATCCTCTCATTTTCACAGATGGCACTTCCCCTCAGCACTGTGACCAAGGGGGTGCTGTGGTTCGTCTTTTTCGGATTGGCCAAGACCTTCCAGTATGCCGGCATAACCATCCTCGGAGTGGAGGGAGTGAAAAGAATAAAGAAACGCTTTCGGAAAAGCAAGGCACAGACGGGGAGCAACTCGTAAGAAAACAGGCGTACAACAAAGAAAAGACGGCCTTGCGACCGTCTTCTTGTAGTGACCCCGGCGGGACTCTAACCCGCGACACACAGAACCGGAATCTGTTGCTCTATACAACTGAGCTACGGGGCCTTTTGCGGTGCAAAGGTACAAAAAAAAGGTGAAATGACGAAAGGAAAAACAAAAAATGATTGAGAAAAATGAAACTGAGGGGAGAAATGAGCCACAAAATGACACGGGGAAATGATGCAAAGGGACAGGAAAACACGCAAATAAATATCACGATGCACAAATAATGGCCCGCAAAGTTGACATATTAATAATTAATTTGTAACTTTGCAACGCAAAAAACAAACAAAACAGATAATAGCATGAGCAAATTGTTAAAACCCGCCGATTATGAGGCCGTTCTCAACCTCAAGGAGACAGAACTCGCCATCAAGCACATCAAGGACTTCTTCCTGGCCAGCCTGAGCACGGAACTGAGGTTGCGCCGCGTCACCGCCCCCCTCTTCGTGTTGCGCGGACTGGGCATCAACGATGACCTGAACGGCATAGAGCGTCCCGTGGCGTTCCCCATCAAGGACATGAACGAGGCTACGGCAGAAGTGGTACACAGCCTGGCCAAGTGGAAGAGGCTGACGCTGGCTGAATATGAGGTGGAACCGGGCTTCGGCATCATCACCGACATGAATGCCATACGTGCTGACGAGGAACTGGACAACATACATTCCCTCTACGTGGACCAGTGGGACTGGGAGCGCACCATGACGGCAGGGCAGCGCAACATTGCCTTCCTCAAGAAGATAGTCAACAAGATATACAGTGCCATACTGCGCACGGAGTTCCACATCTGCGAGACGTACCCCAAACTGAAGCACTTCCTGCCCGAGGAGGTCAGTTTCGTGCATTCGGAGGAACTGCTCAGGATGTACCCCGGCATGACGGCCAAGGAGCGCGAGGATGCCATCTGCAAGGAGCGCGGTGCCGTGTTCATCATGGGCATCGGAGGCAAGCTGAGCGACGGCACGGAGCATGACCTGCGTGCCCCGGACTACGACGACTGGAGCACGCCCAACGAGGAAGGCTTCGAGGGTCTGAACGGTGACCTCCTCATCTGGTACCCCGTGCTGAACCGCGCCATAGAACTCTCCTCCATGGGTATCCGCGTTGACAAGGAAGCCCTGCTGCGCCAGTTGGCCATCCAGAACAAGGAGGAGCGCAAGAACCTCTATTTCCACAAACGCCTGCTCGACGGACAGCTGCCCCTGAGCATAGGTGGCGGTATTGGACAGAGCCGCCTCTGCATGGTGCTGCTGCACAAGGCACACATCGGGGAGACACAGAGCAGCATCTGGCCGGACGAGATGCGGAAGGAATGCCGCGAAGCCGGGATGACACTCATCTAACAAGAGCCTGAGGACAAAGACAAGGGGTGAACCGCACGCTGTGTGGTTCACCCCTTGATTTTTTGCCTTGTGGTAGAGGTAGGTTCTATAGGTAGAGAATTGTAATTAACAGAACCTACCCATAGAATCAGTTTGCGGCAGGAGCCTCTTCAGCTGCAGGAGCAGCGGCCTCCTTGGCATCCTTCTTGGCGTCAGCCTTCTTGGCATCAGCCTTCTCTTCAGAAGCGTTGGTAGCTGAAGACTGGGGCATGACCTGCTCGATGGGAGCACCCTCGGTGGAAACCACGGTCTCCATCTCGGTGGTTGCCGTGGGCAGCACGAAGACTGATACGACACTCAGAGCCACGATGATGCCAGCCAGCCACCACGTTGCCTTCTCAACGACATCGGTGGTCTTGCGGACACCCAGCAGAGAGTTGCTGTCAGCGAAACCGCTGGCCAGACCGCCTCCCTTAGACTCCTGTACAAATACGATACCGCACATCAAAACGGCGGCAATGACAATTACGATAAGAATAACTGCGTACATTTGTTTTTTTGTTTTAATATTATCTTTATTTGTTTATTTCCCAAGCTGTTCTTCCGCTGCAGAAAACCACCCCTTCAGAGCCCTTCCTTGGCCTTGTTGTTGGCGATGATTTTCTCCAAAAATCGGATTTGGTCTGCAAAGTAACGATTTTTTTTCGGATATTTCAAGGAAAGTCGCCGAATAATTTCAATTGCATGCTCAAATTTGCCTTGTTTGATGTAAATTCGCGCCAAAGTCTCCGTAAAAGCACCCTTTTGTGACACATTATCGGCATTGAGGGTAGGCTTCTGCAGGTCACTGTCACTCTTGTCCTTGAGGGTGATGCGGCGGTCGCCCTGCTTCTGGATGAATTTGTCAATAAGTCCGCTTGTACCCTCCCCTGCCGGCACGGCATCGAAAGTGGCCGGAAGCGGTGTTTGGGCATCCGGCTGCCCTACAGGTTGCGTGGCCTGGAGTGCCATCTCCTCCTCCAGCATGTAGGAGATGTAGTCGGTAGTGGCATCGGCACGTCCCCTCCGCACAGGAGCCACGGGACGCGTGGCGGGTGCCTCCGTGGCAGGAATGCTGCTGAGGAAAGAGTCGATGAGCGAACCCGTGCGGTCGGCCTCCGTGTCAACCGTCCTGCGTTCCAACCTCTCGTTGGGCTTGCGCGACAAGGTGGCTCCCCCCAACGCCGTAGCAGGTCGCTCCTCACGCGGCACCATCCTGTCGGCCTCGACGAAGCGGAAGATGGTCTCGCGCGAGGGCAGGAAAAGCGCAGCACGCCGCAACTCCCCATTGAACGCCGGGTCGCGCTGCTGATAGAGGACACGCAGCAGGGTGAGCCGTGCCAGGTGGTAGTACGGGTATCGCTCCACCAGTTCGCGCAGCGCAGGCAGGGCGTCTGCGCTGACCTGTCCGTGGGTATTCAGCCGGTCGATGAGATAGCGATGCGTTGTGGGCATAATCTTCTGTATATTTCTAAGAATAATCGGAATGAAAGGAAACTACCAGTTGGCCACGGTGGCATTGAAGATCTGGTCCGTGATGTCCTTGGACATCTGGGTGACGAGTTCCTCCTGCACGGCGGTTAGCTGCTGCGTGGCATCATACTCTGCCGTGGCCGTGAACTGCCGTTCGAAGTCCTCCTTGTGGTTGGCATTGTTCACGAAACGCACGTTGACCGTCATCTTGAGCTGCACCTGCGAACTGTAGCCATCGCTGGAGATACCCTTGTTGAACTGGTCAAACGAGGTAATCTCGCCCGACAACTGCAGGTCACCGTTACGCTTGACCTGCCTCAGTTTGGTCTGCTGAGCAAAGATGTCCGTCAGCTTGTTCTGGAAGATGCTCTGCATGGGAGCCCAGACGTAGGCACTGCGGATGGGGAAATTGTCTATCTGGATAGTCTTGGTCTTGGTATAGTCTATGCTGGCTCCATTGAACTTGTAGAAGTCGATGGAACAAGCCACAAGGGCCGGCATCATCATGCCGACCACCACCCACAGTATTGTCTTACTCTTCCAGGCCATAATCCTTGATCTTACGGTAAAGTGTACGTTCGCTGATGCCCAGATCGACAGCCGCCAGCTTGCGGCGGTTGCGGTTGCGGCGGAGCGCCTCCTCGATGGCCTTCTTCTCCATGCGCTCCAGGTTGAGGTCGGCCTCCTCGTCCAGGAGTTCGGCATCGGCATCGGCCTCCACGAAGCGGGAATGAGCGTGCAACGCTTCCCCCGAACGGGTCTCCCGTACGCCATGCGGGTCCATGGCGGGATAAGCCTCGGTGGGGTGCTTGTATTCCCTCTCCGTCTGGAGCGGCGTCACCTCATCGAAGTCCTCCGAACGGGTGGCAGCCTCGCGGGCACTCGTCACCACGGGGAGAGAGGCATGAGGTCCCTCCAGCATGTGTCCGTGGCTGAAGGCCGTCTCCTTCTTTCCGCCCATGGACATTTCCTTGAGCGTCTTCACGTCATTGGCCAGCTGGTTGAGCATGCCGAAGATGAGCGTACGCTCCTTGTCGTAACTGTAATGGGCCTCGGAAGACTTGCCCAGGGTGGCCATCTCCGTGGAGCCACTGTCGGGCACCACGTCATAGCGCATGAGCACCTCGGGCGTGACGATGCGGTCATCCTTGCAGAGGATGCTCATCTGCTCCACCACGTTGCGGAGCTGACGTATGTTGCCCGGCCACTTGTAGGCCATGAGCACCTGCTCAGCCTCGGGCGTGAGTCGCAGCGGTACGGGGATGTTGTAGCGGGTGGCCGTGTCCTGTGCGAACTTCTTGAAGAGGCGCACCACGTCATCGCCACGTTCACGCAGCGCAGGCAGCTTGATGCTGATGGTGCAGAGGCGGAAGTAGAGGTCCTCGCGGAACCGTCCCTCACGGATGGCCTTCTGCATCTGTACGTTGGTAGCCGCCACGATGCGCACGTCCGTCTTGCGGGGTGTATTGCTGCCCACTCGGATGTACTCCCCCGTCTCCAGCACACGCAGCAGGCGGGCCTGGGTACTCATGGGCAGTTCGCCCACCTCGTCGAGGAAGAGCGTTCCCCCGTTGGCAGCCGCGAAATATCCGTCATGTTCGCCGACAGCCCCCGTGAAGGAACCCTTCTCGTGCCCGAAGAGCTCGGAGTCGATGGTTCCCTCAGGAATGCTGCCACAGTTGATGGCGATATAGTTCTTCGTCTTGCGGGGCGAATGGTCATGGATGATGCGGGGAAGCACCTCCTTGCCCACACCACTCTCCCCCTGAATGAGGACAGAGAGGTCCGTGGGAGCCACCTGGAGTGCCGTGTCCAGTGCCGTCTCCAGCCTCTCGTCAAACCCCACTATGCCATAGCGGGCCTTAATCTTGTCAATGGCTTCGTTCCTCATTTGCCTGTATGTTTAGGGTCAGTATTGATGACTGCAATTCGTTTTTGGGGTACAAAGGTACTTAAAACTTTCGACATTCCCACAAGAAAGGTCGAGTTTTTTTGAGTCCTCCCTCGTGTTTCTTACCCGTTTCAGAGTTTCGGACTCTCCTTGTCCATCATTTCAAGCACCCTGATGGCCTGCTGCACGCTGTCCACCTCGCGGGCCAGGAAGCACTGGTGTCCCGTCTTCTGGTCCATGGCACACTGGGCACTGTGAGAGAAGACGTAAGAAATCATCTTGCCGAAGACATCGCTCTGGTAGAAGGGACTGTCGAGGCGATCGACGAGGTAGAGGCGCATACGGTGATTCTTCAGCACCATGCGTTCTGCCCCGAACCGCTTGCCCAGCCGCCTCAGCTTGACAACATCGATGAGGGCCTGTCCCTCGGGTGGGATGGGACCGAAACGGTCCTCCATGCGCTTGCGGAACTGTGCCGTCTGCTCGTCGGTCTCCAGCCCGTCGAGTTCGCGGTAAAGCAGCATGCGTTCCGCGCTGGTAGGCACGTACTCCTCGGAGAAGTAGATGGGGAGGTCGCTCTCCAGGACACACTCATCGACAAAGTCGGCACCGTCGAGTTGTTCTCCCTGTGCCATCTCCTGCACATAGAGTTCCCGGAACTCGTCGTTGCGCAGTTCCTTGACAGCCTCATTGAGAATCTTCTGGTAGGTCTCGTAGCCCAGGTCGCTGATGAAACCGCTCTGCTCCGCACCGAGCAGGTTGCCCGCCCCACGGATGTCGAGGTCCTGCATGGCCAGATGGATGCCGCTGCCCAGGTCGGAGAAGTTCTCCACGGCCTGCAGCCTGCGGCGCGACTCCGGGGGGAGTGCGCTGAGCGGGGGCGAAAGGAGGTAGCAGAAAGCCTTCTTGTTGCTGCGTCCCACGCGTCCGCGCATCTGGTGCAGGTCGCTGAGTCCGAAGTTGTGGGCATTGTTGATGATGATGGTATTGGCATTGGAGATGTCGATACCATTCTCGATGATGGTGGTGGAGATGAGCACATCGTAGTCATAGTTGGCAAAGTCGAGGATGACATGCTCCAGTTCCTCACTGTTCATCCTGCCATGCCCCACACAGACGCGCGCATCGGGTACGTACTTGTTGACGATGGCCACCAGGTCAGGCAGCGAAGAGATGCGGTTGCTCACGATATATACCTGTCCGTTGCGGCTCATCTCAAAGTTCACCGCATCGGCAATGACCTGGGCCGAGAAGGTGTGCAGTTCCGTCTGGATGGGATAGCGGTTGGGAGGCGGTGTCTGGATGACGCTCAGGTCGCGGGCTCCCATGAGGCTGAACTGCAGGGTGCGCGGTATGGGCGTGGCCGTGAGGGTGAGCGTATCGACGTTGGCCTTCATCTGCCTCAGTTTCTCCTTGGTGCTCACGCCAAACTTCTGTTCCTCGTCGATGATGAGGAGTCCCAGGTCCTTGAACTTGACCGACTTGCCGATGAGCTTGTGCGTACCCACCACGATATCCACGCTGCCCTCTTCCAACCCCTTCAGTACCTCCTTGGCCTGTGCTGCGGAACGGGCACGCGAGAGGTACTCCACCTTGACGGGAAACTCCTTCAGACGCTTCAGGAAGGTGTGGTAATGCTGGTAGGCCAACACCGTGGTGGGCACCAGCACAGCCACCTGCTTGCCATCGGTACATGCCTTGAAGGCTGCCCGTATGGCCACCTCCGTCTTGCCGAAGCCCACGTCGCCGCACACGAGGCGGTCCATGGGACGGCTCTTCTCCATGTCGGTCTTCACGTCGAGGGTGGCCCGGCTCTGGTCGGGGGTGTCCTCGTAGAGGAAGGAAGCCTCGAGTTCGTGCTGCAGGTAACTGTCGGGAGAGAAGGCAAAGCCCTTCTCCTCACGCCGGCGTGCGTAGAGCTGGATGAGGTCGCGGGCAATGTCCTTGATCTTCGACTTGGTACGTTCCTTCATGCGTTCCCAGGCTCCGGAACCCAGCTTGCTGATGCGCGGTGCCTCCCCCTCCTTGCCCTTGTACTTGCTCACCTTGTGCAGGGCGTGTATGCTGACAAAGATGGAACCGGACTTGTCGTAGTCTATCTGTATGACCTCCTGCACGGTGCCTCCCTGGTTCACGCGGCGCAGACCGCCGAAGCGTCCCACCCCGTGGTCCACATGCACCACATAGTCGCCCGGTTCGAACTGCTGCAGTTCCTTGAGGGTTAGGGCCATCTTGCCCGAACGTGCCTTGTCACTGCGGAGGTTGTACTTGTGGAAACGGTCAAAAATCTGATGGTCGGTGAAGCAGCATACCTTCAGGTCGGCATCCACGAATCCGGCATGGAGGGTGTGCTCCACGGCATGGAAGGGCAGTTCGCGTCCCTGGTCCTGGAAGATGCTCTTCAGGCGTTCCGTCTGCTTCAGGGAGTCGGCCAGGACGTGAAGGGTGTAGCCTTCGTCCAGGTAGCGCGCCATGGTGCTGTGTACCAGGTCGAAGTTCTTGTGGAAGACAGGCTGGGGCGAAGTATGGAAATGGATGCCCACCTCGCTCTGACCGGCCTTCACCTCCACCCAGCGGAAATTGACAACCTCGCGGCTGAACTGCTCACCCTGCACCAGTGTCGTCTCGCGCTCCCAGACCTTCTGTTCGCCCGTGGCATCCTGTTCCAGGACGGCCTGCGAGGAGAATCCCGTCTCGTAAATGTTCTCTACGGACTCGCAGAGATAGGTCACGTCGCGCATCACCAGCAGACTGTTTTCGGGCAGGAAGCGCAGGAAGCTCTCCTGCTTCTGCCGCGTATGCCTGAGTTCGGGCACGATGGTGACGGTGTCCTTGCGGCTCAGCGAGAGCTGGGTCTGTATCTCGAAGGTACGTATGCTGTCTATGTCATCTCCGAAGAAGTCTATACGGTAGGGGTATTCCGATGCGAAACTGTAGATATCGACGATGCTGCCCCTCACGGCAAACTGCCCGGGTTCATAGACGTAGTCGGCACGCTGGAAACCGAAGTCCAGGAGGACATCCTGCAAGACGGCAATATCCACCGTCTCGCCCTGTTGCAGCCTGAGCGTCTGGTCGGAGAGTTCCTCGTGCGAAACGACCAACTCGCACAAGGCATCGGGGAAGGTCACGACAAAGAGAGGCAACATACCGCTGGAGAGCTTGCTCAGCACCTCAGTGCGCAGGATTTCGTTGGCGGCATCCTTCTGGCCGTATTTCACGGCTCGGCGGAAGGAACTGGGGAAGAAGAGGACGCGCTCCTCGCCCAGCATCTGCACCAGGTCGTGGTACAGGTAGCCACCCTCCTCCTGGTCGTCAGCCACAAAGACAAAGGGGCTGTTGAGAGCCTCCGGCCTGGCAGCACTCAGGGAGGCAAAGAGCAGGGGCAGCACGGAGCCGTGCAGACCGTCCAGGGTTATCCTGCGTTGTTGTTTATCACATAAAACCCGCCCCAGAGCCTTCACTCCAGGGTGGGATGCATATTGGGACACCAGTTCCTTTATATCCATCGTTCCATCTGTTTTTCGGCTGCAAAGGTAGCACTTTTTCTTTTTTTATACCTTATATTGTAATAAAAAAGAAAGAAAACTTGCACATTACGCCAAAATGGAGTAATTTTGAAACAGAAAGGCCATCAGAAAGGCCCACAGAAAGAAGAAAACTGCCTATTGACATCATCATTCAAGCCACATGAAGACTCTCCTCCTGGTGGTTGGGAAGACCACCGACCCGCACATCCTGCGACTCATCGACGAATACGTGTCGCGCATCAACCACTATATGCCTTTCAGCATTGAGGTCATCCCCGAACTGAAGGGAGTGAAAAACGTGAGTACCGACCAGCAGAAGGAACGGGAGGCGGAGTTGCTCCTGAAGGCATTGCAGCCGGGCGACCACATCGTGCTCCTGGACGAGCACGGCAAGGAACGCCGCTCGATGGAGTTTGCCCAATGGATGCAGAAGCGCATGGCGGCCGCTCCGCGTCGGCTGGTCTTCGTGGTGGGCGGGCCGTACGGATTTGCCCCGGCACTCCACAA
>CALZGT010000056.1 GCA_945787235.1 uncultured Prevotellaceae bacterium | reverse complement strand
ATTATATATATAATATTAGTGATCTTTCTTAAAAGTAAGGAAGAAGGTGGAACACATTTTTTTTGCAAGTTTCGCGTTAACAGTTAACACTTTCCTCTCTGAGGCCGTTTACTGCCAGGTCTGGCAGCGTCTCCTCAGAAGGCTTCGTTGATGGCAAAGATGAAGCCCGGTCCGTTGCGTGTGAAGCCCAGATCCAGCCGGACGTTGACCCCAGGCTTGAAGCGCCACCGGTAGCCGAATCCTCCGTTGGGCAGTGTCTGCCGGAACTGCCAGGAATGTGTGTCGCGGAACACATTGGCAAAGCCTGCCCATGCCACCACTCCGCTGCGTCCCTTGATGTGCTGGCGGAGTTCCACCTGTGCCTCCACGACGTTGCGGTCCATGTAACGAGCCTCGTAGTAGCCACGCATGCGCTGGTTGCCCCCCACGTAGGCATACTCCGTCCAGGGGATGTCCTTGCCGCAGTTGACGAGGGCATGGATTTCCCCTCCCAGGATGCAGCCCTTCCACAGGGGCGTGAAGGCACACCATTCCATTTCGGTGGTGGTGAAGGTGCGCTTGTTGCCGAGGCAGGAGGGCTGGATGCGCTGCTCCAGGTTGAAGTACATGCCGTGACGGGGCTCCAGGGCATGGTCGCGCGAGTCGTAACGGAGGGTGAGGCCAAATCCCGGCGTGCTGGTATGGCGGGGGCGGTCACCCAGCAGGGAGTCTGCCCGTGCATCTCGTTTGTCGGCATAGTAGAGCGAGTAGTAGAGTGACGGACCGAGGTAGAGGCGGGGAGCCAGCCGCACCAGGAAACTGCCCGTGGCAAACACTTGGTTGCGCGTGAAGAAACTGCTGTGGGCATCCACGTCGTTCTGGGCATAGCCCAGTCCCCAGAACTCATTGCGGAAGGTGGTGAGCTCTACCTCGTAGTCGGCACGGAAACGGTCGTTGGGCAGGTAGTTGCGCCCTTCGGCATCCAGGCTGAACATCCCCTTGGTGGTGGCGCGTACCGTGAGCGAGATGTCGGAATGGGGCAGCGAGGGATTGGAGGGCTGGAGGTGGTAGAGGCCCGACCCGCAGATACCTATGCCCAGGCCGGAGGTCTTGTCGTAGAAAGGGCCTCCGATGACGCTGAAGTCGAACTCATCGAGGGGCTTGGGCTGGTTGGCCTTGTTGAAGTAGCGGACCACCTTGCCGGCCAGTCCCCGTTCCCAGAGACGTTTCCTGGGGACTTTTTCTCCCATTTCATCGGTGGAGCTGAGGGAATCGGCAGGGACGTTGTCCTGGGCCGTCAGGGAGGTGAGGCACAGCAGGGAAAGGGCAAGGGCGGAAAGGAATCGTTTCATGTCGTCTGGAAGATTTTCTGGTACAATCCGTGGAGGAGACCATATACGAGGAAGGCACTGACGAAGCCCGCCAGGGCATCGACAAGGTAGTGGGCGTGGATATACACCGTGGCGGCACAGAGCAGCAGGTAGAAAGGCAGGAGCAGCAGTGCCAGCCCCTGAAGGCGGTGGCGGAGGGAAAGGATGAGCAGCAGGGTGGCAATGCCGATGTGGCTGCTGGGGAAGGCGGCGGTGGGGCGTTCGCCGGCCTCGTGGGCTATGCTGACCAGTTGGTGGAAGGGACCGCCGGTGCCGGGAGCGGGATACATGGGGTGCATCTCATGGAAATAGTGGCCTACGGGAGGAAAGACCCCATGGGAGGCATCCACGCCGGGGGCATTGAAATAGAACTGCGGTCCTGCCACGGGCAGGAAGATGTAGATGAGGTAATAGAGGAAGAAGGCCGCCATGATGATGAAGGCCGCGCGCTGCAGCTCTTCGGGCCGCTTCACCCAGAACCAGAAGACCAGGATGAAAATCATGGGGAAGTAGGAGAAGTAGCCAAGGTAGAGGGCTTCGCTGGCCCACCACTGAGGCAGGTGCTGGGAAAAGGTCAGGGAGGGCTGGCCGCCGAAGAGCTGCTGTTCCCAGGTGGCGAACAGGTGGTCCAGGTTGGTGAAGAGGCGGTTGAACTCCCAGGTGTCGGGATACCAGCGGCTCAGCGTCATCATGATGGCCGCAATGCGCAGGAAGGTGGTGAGGCGGCAGGGCCACACACGGTACATGGCCCACACGCCGGCGAGAAGAAGCAGGCTGCCCAGCCGCCACAGGAGCATGGGGATGGGCTCCACAAGCCGGGGGGCCAGAAAAGCCATGAGGATGAGCGTAAGGAGGGTGTAGCCTATCATGGCCCACTCCAGCGGCCAGATGCCCGGCCGGATCTTGCTTTCTGTGAGTCGTCGAATCATTTCTTCTTGTTTGTGGATTCAGACAGATACCACTCCACCGTCTCCCGTACCCCTTTCTCCAGCGGCCACTGTGGGGCAAAGCCCAGGTCGCGGCGGGTAGGTTCGATGTCGCATTGCCAGTTGCGCTGGCTCAGTATGTGGTATTTGTCCATGTTGAGGGTAGTGGGCACGCCCCTCCAGCGGCTCAGCATGCCGGAGAGGGTACAGATGAGGCGGAGCAGCCACAGGGGAGACTTCAGGTGCAGTACCCATCGCTGGCCGAGATACTGCTGGAGGAGGTCGCTGAACCGACGGCTGGAATAGACCTCCCCGTCACTCAGGAAATAGGCTTTCCCCTCGACACCGGGAGTTTCGAGGGCCAGGAAGACGGCCGACACGACATCGCGCACATAAATGAAGGTGATGTCCTGACGGCGGAACCCCACGGAAAAGTCGATGTGTTGCATGATGCTCTTGGCCATGAGCATGTAGTCGCGTTCCCGGGGACCATAGACTCCCGTGGGACGCAGTATGACCACGGGAAAACGGTGCATCTGGTGCATGTGCATGAGGAACTGCTCTGCCTGTAGCTTACTCTGGCCGTAGGCGGTGTTGGGACGGGGCGTGTCGGTGAGCCGTATGGGGGCATAGGGTAGTTCCTTTTCCCTCACGGCCCCGAAGACACTGAGGCTGCTGAGGAAGACGAAACGGCGGGGAGTCATCCCCTCGCCTACCAGCGACCACACGAGGTTTTCCGTACCGGCAGTGTTGGCCCGGAAGAAATCCTCCCGATGGAGGCACTTGGTGGCACCGGCGGCATGCACCACGTAATCCCAGCGGCCGCCGGGCAGCAGGGGACGTGCTTCGCGCAGCTGGCGGCTGAGGATTTCGGCGGACGAGAAGTCGAGTTCCAGGAAATGGATGCGCCCGTCCCGGAGGTATCTGCGGCTGCTCGTGGGACGTATGGCTGCCCATACTTCGTGCCCCTGCCGGAGGGCTTCCTCCACGATGAAACTGCCGATGAAGCCACTGGCTCCTGTGATGAGAATTGTCATGAATGATGCTTTCTTTGCCTGATTTTTGTGCAAAGATACGGTTTTTAGCGCAAAAAATGGTTAAAAGAGGTATATTGTTCGTTCTTTTTTGCTACATTTGCTATCAGAAACCATAAAAGCGTGAATGTACTATGGCTAAATCAGGAAAAAATGGCAGCAAGAGAATCACCAAGAAGGAATTGGTGGGCCTGCTGGTGAACCTATTTCAGAGTAAGGGAACGGAAGTGGTGCCCCTGAAGGATATCTACCGCATCCTGCACCTCAATACGCATCCTGCCAAGATTCTGTGCATGGACGTGCTGGACGAACTGCTGTTCGACGACTTTATCGTGGAGAAGCCCAAGTACCACTACCACCTCAATGCGCCTACGCAGGTCATGGAGGGCGTGTTCCGCAGGAAGGCCAACGGAAAGAATACCTTTGTGCCTTCGGATGGCGGCGAACCCTTCCTCGTGGCTGAGCGCAACTCGATGAACGCCATGGACGGGGATGTGGTGAAGGCATCCATGATGGCCCGTCGCCGCAACCACGTGCGCGAGGCCGAGGTGGTGGAAATCGTGAAGCGTGCCGACAGGACCTATGTGGGCACCTTGCAGGTGCGCAAGAACTATGCCTACCTGCTTACCGAGGACCGCACGCTGGCCAACGACATCTTCATTCCCATGAGGGAACTGAAGAAGGGCAAGTCGGGCGACAAGGCGGTAGTGAAAATCATCGAGTGGCCCCGCGACAGCAAGAACCCTGTGGGAAAGGTCGTGGACATCCTGGGGCAGGCGGGCGAGAACACCACTGAGATGCATGCTATCCTGGCCGAGTTCGGACTGCCTTATACCTATCCCAAGTCGGTGGAGGAGGCGGCTGACCGCATAGAACCGGGTATCACCCCGCAGGAGATAGGCCGGCGCGAGGACTGCCGCGAGGTGATGACTTTCACCATCGACCCCTATGACGCCAAGGACTTTGACGATGCCATCAGCATACGGGTGCTCAAGGGGGCCATGGGCCAGGAGGATGCCCTCTATGAGGTGGGGGTACACATTGCCGATGTGTCACACTACGTCAGGGAGGGAAGTGCCATCGACAAGGAGGCCGTGAAGCGTGCCACCAGTGTCTATCTGGTAGATAGGACCATTCCCATGCTGCCCGAGCGGCTTTGCAACTTCATCTGCTCGTTGCGGCCGGACGAGGAGAAACTGACCTTCAGCGTCATTTTCAAGATGAACATGAAGGGGGAGGTCAAGGATTCGCGCATCGTACATTCCGTGATAAGGAGCAACCGGCGGTTTACCTACGAGGAAGTGCAGAAAGTGCTGGAAGACCACAGGGAAGCCAGCGAGGAGGACTACCGCCGTCCGGGCGACAAGGCACAGCCTACGGACCCCAGTTATGAGCCGGCAGAGCACTTCGCCGAGGAACTCATCGTGCTGAACCGGATGGCCAAGCAGCTGAGGGCCAGGAGATTCGAGGCGGGTGCCGTGGACTTTGACCGTGAGGAGGTGAAGTTCCAGATAGACGAGAAGGGCAAGCCACTGGGCGTATATTTCAAGTGCTCGAAGGATGCCAACAAGCTGGTGGAGGAGTTCATGCTCCTGGCCAACCGTACCGTAGCCGAGAGCATAGGTAAGGCCGTCAATGCCAAGGCCAGGAACAACAGGAAGGCAGAGCATGGAGAACTGAACATGAAGGGCACCAAGACGTTTGTCTATCGCGTGCACGACCTGCCTGACCAGAACAAGCTGATGAACCTGAGTGACTTCGTGCTGAAGTTCGGCCACAAGCTCAAGGCTACGGGCAACATGAAGGAGGTCAGCCGCAACATCAACAGGATGCTGGCTGAGTGCAAGGGAAAGCGGGAGCAGAACCTGGTGGAGATGATTACGCTGAGGGCCATGATGAAGGCACGCTACAGCACGGCCAACGTGGGGCATTATGGACTGGCCTTCGACTACTACACGCACTTCACCTCACCCATCCGGCGCTATCCCGACCTGATGGTGCACAGGCTCCTCACCCGCTATGCCGAGGGGGGACGCAGTGCGTTGCGCCCGAAATACGAGGAACTGTGTGAGCATTCCAGCGACATGGAGCAGTTGGCGGCACAGGCTGAGCGGGCCAGTATCAAGTACAAGCAGGTGGAGTACATGAAGGACCACCTGGGAGAGGAGTTCGACGGCATCATCAGTGGGGTCACCGAGAGTGGCATCTATGTGGAGATTACGGAGAACAAGTGTGAGGGCATGGTGCCGCTGAGGGACTTGAATGATGACTACTATGAGTTTGACGAGAAGAACTATTGCCTGTGGGGAAGACGGCATCATCACCGATATACGTTGGGTGACAAGATTCGCATCAAGGTGGCCAAGGCCAACCTGGAACGTAAGTTGCTGGACTTCTCCCTGGCTGACAGATAAGTAGAAAAATATGGCTCAGATTCTTACACAGACGCAACGTCAGGAACAAAGGCAGCAACTCTCCGCACAGCAGGTGCTGGTGGCCCGCCTTACCGAACTCTCGGTAGAGGAACTGCGTGCCGCTATCGAAACGGAGTGTGAGGCCAATCCCTGGCTGGAGCGCAAGGACGGTCCCGGGGAGGCTGACGGGGCGGACCTGGCAGAGGCTGACGGAGGCAATGAGACCGAAGGGGCTGACGCACAGGAGGACAGCATGGATGCCTACCGGGAGAGTGCTGCGGACACCGCGGATGAGGCTGACTGGGGAAGCGATGAGTTTCCTGCGGCCTACACTGAGGAGCGCAACAGGCGCGAGGAGAGCGAGGTGCTGAGTTTCTACGACATCCTGATGCGGCAGGTGGGCGAATACGACCTGGACGAGCACCAGAGGACGTTGCTGGAGTATCTCATTGGCTCGCTGGATGGCGACGGACTGCTCCGTACGCCTTTGTACCAGATTGCCGATGAACTGGACATCAACCAGGGGATACGAACTACGGAACGGGAACTGGAGGCCGTGTGGAAAATCCTGACGGAGTTCGAACCCTATGGGGTGGGGGCACGCAATCTCTGCGAGTGCCTGCTCATCCAGGTGCGGCACATGCCGGACTTCCCCCGACGCCAGCAGCTCATCACCATCTTTGAGGATTACAAGGAGGAGTTTGAACGCAACCACTGGGATGTCATCAGCCGCAAGATGAAGCTCACGGAAGCGGATGTGGCGGCCATCAGGCGTGCCATACAGCACCTCAATCCCAGTCCGGGAGGCAGTGTGGGACGGTCGCTGGATGACATGGCTCACTTCGTGGTGCCTGACTTCAAGGTGCAGGTGAATGAATATGGTGAGGTGCAGTTCCGGCTGTGTGAGAATGGGGTGCCGCAACTGCAGCTCAGCGAGGACTCTTCCGACTGGCTGGATGTCTATGCCAAGGAGGATGAGGCTGCCTTGCGGCAGGACGTGCTGGATGCCATCCGCTACAAGCGTGACCTGATAGAACGCGGCAAACTCTTCATCCAGGCACTCGTCTTGCGTCGCAATTCGCTTACCTCAGTGATGAGGGCCATCATCAGGTTGCAGGAACCTTTCTTCCGTGAGGGGGATGAGGCTCTGCTGCGCCCCATGCGGATGGAGGACGTGGCGCAGGCCACGGGTCTGGACGTGAGCACGGTGAGCCGGGTGTGCAAGTCGAAAAACGTGCAGACGGACGTGGGAACCTATCCCTTGCGGTGGTTCTTCACCCACAGTGCCCGCAAGGAGGGGGCCGAGTTGTCCGTGCGCCACATCCTTTCGGCCTTGAAGCAGCTGGTCGAGGGTGAGGACAAGCGTCACCCCTACAGTGACGATGACCTGACCGCTGCCTTGCAGCAACAGGGATACGACGTGGCTCGCAGGACGGTGGCTAAGTACAGGGAGCAGTTAGGCATCCCCAACTCGAGGATGCGCAGGTGATTTTATTAATAACGTTAGTATTGTTAGTATCGTTAATATCGTTAATAACGTCAATACCGTTAAAATCGTTCATTAGCAACATGCGCAAGCATAAGAATACCGAGATAAGGACGCTCGTCATGGCGGCCAAGATAGTCAGTACGGCCTTCCGCCCGATGTATTACCCGGTGCTGAGTTGGCTGATACTGTTCACTTTTACCCGTATGGCACTCCTGCCCCTGGAGTACAAGCTGATGCAGATGTCCATACTGATTGCCTTTACCGTGGCCCTGCCGCTGATGTTGACGCTGGTCTATCGCAACGTGCGCCGGTTGGATGCGCTGGAGATGAGGAAACGAAAGAACCGGATTGTGCCTTATCTGATGTTCATTGCCTGCTACCTCATCTACCTCTACGTGATGAGCCGCTACTACATTCCCTACCTGCTGCTCTCTGTCGTTGTCGTGGCACTCTGCATACAGGTGGCCTGCACCCTTCTCAGCTTCTTCTGGAAAGTCAGTGTCCATGCAGCGGGGTCGGGAGCCATCATTGGCGGCATAGCGGCCTGTAGCATGCTTTTTGCCTTCAATCCTCTCTTTTGGCTGGGGGTGGCATTCCTTCTGGCCGGCATGGTGGGCACGAGCCGCATGATACTCCGTCAGCATTCTCTTTCACAGATTCTGGTAGGCATACTCATCGGTATCTTGTGCGGTTTCTTCGGCATCCTGCGGGGGTTCCTGTTCTTTTAGCATAATCTGAATCAGTTAAATCATATAAATCATAAAGAAATGTCAGCAATTGTAAGTGTTATCATGGGCAGCACCAGTGATCTGCCCGTCATGGAGAAAGCCGCCAAGTTCTTGGACGACATGCAGGTTCCCTTCGAGATGAATGCCCTCTCGGCTCATCGCACTCCCAGCGAGGTGGAGGCGTTTGCCCGGGGAGCAGAGCAGCGGGGCCTCAAGGTCATCATTGCCGGAGCCGGCATGGCCGCAGCCCTGCCGGGTGTCATTGCGGCCAGTACCACGCTGCCCGTCATCGGTGTGCCCATCAAGGGTATGCTGGACGGACTCGATGCCATGCTGAGCATCATCCAGATGCCTCCCGGCATTCCCGTGGCTACGGTAGGCGTGAATGGCGCGTTGAATGCGGCCATCCTGGCTGTGGAGATGCTTGCCCTCAGCGACAGGGAACTCCATGACCGCCTCACGGCCTATAAGCAGGGACTGGGACAGAAGATAGTGAAGGCCAACGAGGAACTGGCTGAGGTGAAGTATAGGTTCAAGGTCAACTGATGGAGTGTCATGAGAAGGCAAACGCATGAGGTAAGGATAGGCAAACTGCTTATCGGAGGCCAGCACAGGGTGGCCGTACAGAGTATGACGACATGCAGCACCATGGATACGGAGGGCTGTGTGGAGCAGTGCATCCGCATCATCGAGGCGGGGGCGGATCTGGTACGCCTCACCACGCAGGGTACGCGCGAGGCGGAGAATCTACGCAACATCAAGGCCGGACTGGCAGCCCGGGGCTATGGCGACACGCCGCTCTGTGCTGACGTCCATTTCAATCCCAACGTGGCAGACGTGGCGGCCACCATCGTGGAGAAGGTCCGCATCAACCCGGGCAACTACGTGGATCCGGCGCGTCAGTTCAAGCACCTTGAATATACCGACGAGGAGTACCAGGCTGAGTTGCAGCGGCTGGATGAACGGTTCTGCCGTTTCCTGGCCATCTGCCGTGAGCACGGCACGGCCATCCGCATCGGTGTGAACCATGGCAGTCTTTCTGACCGCATCATGTCGCGCTATGGCGATACGCCCGAGGGCATCGTGGAGTCGTGCATGGAGTTCCTGCGCATCTGTGAGAGGGAGGCATTTCCCAACGTAGTGGTCAGCATCAAGGCCAGCAACACGGTGGTCATGGTGCAGAGTGTCCGCCTGTTGTGCCGCCAGATGGAGAAGGAGGGGATGGACTATCCGCTTCACCTGGGTGTCACGGAGGCTGGAGAGGGCGAGGATGGCCGTCTGAAGAGTGCCGTAGGCATGGGGGGACTGCTCATCGACGGCATCGGCGACACCATACGTGTGTCGCTCAGTGAAGAGCCCGAGAATGAGATTCCCGTGGCACAGAGTATCTTGCAGGCGGCCCGTGTGCAGATGTCCAAGACGGAGTTTATCTCCTGCCCGGGCTGTGGCCGCACGCTCTATGACCTGCAGGACACCATTCGCCGTGTCAAGGAGGCTGTGGCAGAGCGTGCCAGGATGAATCCCCGCTACAACACGCTGAAGATTGCCATCATGGGCTGCATTGTGAACGGTCCTGGCGAGATGGCTGATGCCGACTATGGATATGTGGGGGCGGCCAGGGGCAAGATATCGCTCTACAGGAACAAGGAATGCGTCGAGAAGAACATCCCAGAGGCAGAAGCCGTAGAGCACCTGTTCCGCCTGATAGAGAGCGAAACCTGACGGCTTGACTCATTCATAAAGGTAATTCTCAGAGAATTGTAATTAACGTGAGTTCGGTTAATCATAATCTCTGTGGTAGGGCACATAGCAGCATGGTCGATGCCATATACCTTCATCGCCGATGGGATTATTAATCTATCGGCCGATGGGTTATTAATCCCTCAGCCGATAGATTATTAACCTTGTCTGCAAGATACTTGTAATTTTTCGAACTCACGTTAATTAATGGAGCGTTTTCGTTAAGCCAGATGAGCAATGATGAGCTTGCTCAGTCATTGCCATGGCGTTGCAGCCAATGCAAATAACGTGTGCGCTCTATTCTCATATTCGAAAGTGAATTGTTTGGGTGTTGATTGAATCCACCTTATTTTAACATCGCGCGCAGGTGCGCGATACCACGTGTTGTTACCTGAAGTACTTCCCTACGAAAGGCAGGTGCTTGAGGGGCAGGTCGTGATATACGATGTGTGCTGCGAAGAGCAGGATGAGCAGGGTGTTGATGCCCAGACGCTGCCAGGTGGGCCACGTGTCGGGAAGGGACTGCATGAGGAGGAAGAAGAAGGCGGTGAGCAGCACATAGACGAGCATGTCTTTCATAGGGTAGCGGATGGGGTTCTTCCATTGGCCTGTCAGATAGCTCAGCACCATGGCGGTGCCGTAGCCTGCCACTCCTCCCCAGGCACAGGCCATGTAGCCGTATTGGGGAATGAAGAGCAGGTTGACGGCCACGAGTACGGCACATCCGGCCAGGGAGAACCATGCCCCCCAGATGGTCTTGTCGATGAGTTTGTACCAGAAGGAGAGGTTGAAGTAGATGCCCATCATGATTTCGGCTGCCATGACGATGGGCACCACGCGGAGTCCGGTGCGGTAGCCGGGGCCGATGATGTGCTGAAGTAGGTCCATGTAGCCCATTACGCACAGGAAGGCCAGGAGCGTGAAGATGAGGAAGTACTTCATTCCCAGAGCATAGGTCTGCTTGCTGTCCTTGTCCTTGGCAATGCTGAAGACCAGGGGTTCGTAGGCGTAGCGGAAGGCCTGGGTAATCATGGCCATGACCATGGCTATCTTGACGCAGGCACCGTAGATGCCGAGTTGCTGCTGGGCATCGGCTTTCCCGTAGATGAGGGGGAAGGCCATCTTGTCGAACGTCTGGTTCAGAATGCCCGCTATGCCCAGGATGAGGAGGGGCCAGGAGTAGGAGATCATCCGGCGCAGCAGGCCAAAATCCACGTGCCAGCGGATGCGGAACCATTCGGGGAGGAAGAAAACGGTGATGCCGCCCGTACACATCAGGTTGATGAGGAAGATGTAGTAAACTTCCGTCTTGCCCAACCACAGGAAGTAGAAGCAGTTAAGGCCGATGTTGAGCACGATGAACAGCATCTTGAGGGTGGCAAACTTGATGGGACGCTTCTGAAAGCGGAGGTAGGAGAAGGGGAGGGCCTGGATGGCATCCAGGAAGACCACGGTGGCCATCATTAGCAGGTAGGAGGGGTGGTCGGCATAGCCGAGTGCCGCGGAAAGCGGTTCGGCGAACAGGAAGATACCCGTCAGGAAGAGGGCGGAAAGGACAAAGACCACGGCAAAGGAGGTGGAGAAGACCGTGTCGGGTTTTTCACCTTCCTTGTTGGCGAAGCGGAAGATGGTGGTTTCCATGCCAAAGGTGAGGATGACGAGCGTCAGGGCCACGTAGGCGTACATGTTGGTGCTCACGCCATATTCACCTGAGGTCTCGGGCATGCAATGGGTGTAAAGGGGGACGAGCAGGTAGTTGAGAAAGCGGCCTACGATGCTGCTGAGTCCGTAGATGGCCGTGTCCTTGGCCAGGGTCTTCATGGAGGAGCTCTCCTTGGATGCTTGTGCGCTCATTGTGGATGGTTTTGGTTCGAGAGGGCAAAATTACAAAAAAATCGATTATATCCACCAAAAATTTTATAATAAAGGATTTTTTTTCTACCTTTGTGCCCATGGAAGACAATTTTGATATCAGAAAACAGGGTACGCAGCGCGAGAAGGACTTTGAGAATGCCTTGCGCCCGTTGCAGTTCGGGGACTTTGCCGGTCAGCAGAAAGTGGTGGAGAACCTGAAAATCTTCGTTGATGCGGCCAAGTTCCGCGGGGAACCTCTTGACCATACGTTGCTGCACGGGCCTCCGGGACTGGGTAAGACGACCCTCTCGAACATCATTGCCAACGAATTGGGAGTGGGGTTCAAGTTGACCAGCGGACCTGTTCTGGACAAGCCGGGGGACTTGGCGGGTATCCTTACCTCGCTGGAGCCCAACGATGTCCTTTTCATCGACGAGATACACCGCCTCTCGCCTGTGGTGGAGGAGTATCTCTATTCTGCTATGGAGGACTATCGCATAGACATCATGATAGACAAGGGACCTTCGGCACGCAGCATCCAGATTGACCTGGCACCTTTTACCCTCGTGGCTGCTACCACCCGGAGTGGTCTGCTCACGGCACCCTTGCGCGCCCGCTTTGGCATCAATATGCACCTTGAATATTATGATGCGGCCACCCTGCGCGGCATCGTGGAGCGTTCGGCCAGCATCCTGGGACTCCCCATAGACGCTATGGCGGCAGGCGAGATTGCCAGCCGCAGCCGTGGCACGCCACGTATTGCCAATGCCTTGCTCCGAAGGGTGCGTGACTTTGCCCAGGTGAAGGGTAACGGCAGGATAGACGTGGGCATAGCGCGCTATGCGCTGGAGGCCCTGAACATCGATAAGTATGGCTTGGATGAGATTGACAACAAGATACTTAGCGTAATCATCGACAAGTTCAAGGGAGGACCCGTGGGCATCAACACCATAGCCACGGCGATCGGTGAAGATGGAGGCACTGTCGAGGAGGTCTATGAGCCGTTTCTCATCAAGGAGGGTTTCATTAAGCGTACGCCCAGAGGTCGTGAAGTCACGGAACTGGCCTACAAGCATCTGGGACGTAAGATTCCGGGGTTTGATGGTTATCAGGGCAGTCTTTT
>CALZGT010000055.1 GCA_945787235.1 uncultured Prevotellaceae bacterium | reverse complement strand
AGGTCACCGCTGTGCATCTGCTGCCTTCCCTTGTCCTCACCGCCGTCGAGGTCCTCAGGCAGGTAGTTCAGGGCGGAGCATTCCATCTTGCCCGTGGCACGGAACTCCAGTCCGCGACCCTGTGCATTCAGCACACGCCAGTAGCGGATGTCCGTCTTGTTGCCATTCTCCTGGGGACGCACATAGCCGAAGAACTGGTCAGCCACCTTCTGCGTGTAGAGACCCAGTCGCTCGGAACTGTTACGGTCGATGTAGTTCTCGTTGGGACCACGGCCATAGAACTGCACACTGTTGTACTCCTCGGGCAGTACCCACTGCATGCCGAAGCGCAGCAGCTGAGGCTTGTCCTTAGCATTCTCATCCACGTCGAGAGACTCATGCACGATGACCTCTCCCTCCTTGCTGATGCGGTAAGTCAGGGTGAGCACGGCATTTGCCTTGTGGTAACGTATGGAAGACCTTATGGCAGGCTCACCTTCCACCTCTACGAGTTCCGTAGCGAGGAGTTCGAGGTGACGGTCCTTCCATGCACTGAACTTCTTCTGGAAACCGGCACCGAAGTCATTGTCCGTGGGGGCACGCCACAAGTTGGGAGTCACGTCAAAACCGGGCATGAGCATCTCCTTGCCATCCACCTTGACACTCTCCAACACACCCATGGTCGGATTGACCGTAATGGTCGTTCCTGCACACGACAGCTGACGGCCGTCCAGGGTCACCTGGGTAGCAGTGGTCTTCACCGCCTGCTTACCCTTTCCGGCTACGGCAGGCTGAGCCTCGTCCACCTTCGTCACCACCTTGTCGAACACGTAAGGCTGCACCACGAACTGCTCCTGGGCCACGGTATATCCCTTGCGGAGCAGGGGTTCATCGGCCCGCAGACACACATCCACGTTGACCACCACCTCACGGTTGGCATGCTGTGCCATGAAGTCCTTCACCTTGCTGACGAATGCAGCGGGCAGTTGCAGCGTACGCGTCTGCTGGGGAGCCACGTCCAGGGTAGCCACGTCAGCCGTTGCTACCAGCGTACCCTCGCACTCAGCCGCGAGCTTCATGCCACAGTTCTCCATTCCCTTGAAGAAATTCTCGTTGTAGAGTTCCACGCTCCCCTTCTCCAGATTCAGGTTCTTCAGCCAGTAGTTCTGGTAGTAGTAACGTACCTCATGGGCATGAGGATTCAGGCTGCGGTCCGGTGCAATGACACCATTGCTGTTGAAGTTATGGTCGCTGGCCTGGTTGTAACCATCATCACCACCATAGAGCCAAATGTCCTTGCCCGTCTTCTTGCTCTTGCCCCTCAGACCCTGATCTACAAAGTCCCAGATAAAACCACCCTGGTATTTGGGGTACTTGCGCGTGAGGTCCCAGTACTCCTTGAAGCCACCCATCGAGTTACCCATGGCATGGGCATACTCACACTGGATGAGCGGACGGTTCTTGTCGCTCTTGCAGTAGTTCTCGCAGTTGTTGTAGTCCGCATACATGGGGCAGTACAGGTCACTCTTCTTCTTCATGTCCTGGTAAGCCTGCTCATACTGCACGGGGCGTCCGCCTCCGAAGTCCTTCTCCAGCTGCTTCAGCGTGTCGTAGGCAGCCTCGAAGTTGTCGCCATATCCACTCTCATTACCCAGCGACCAGAAGATGACCGAAGGATGGTTGCGCTGCGTCTTCCAGTTGGCCACGTTGCGCTCCACGATGGTCTGCTTGTAGTCAGGGTTCTGGGCCAGTCGGGCATCGCCGTAACCCATACCGTGGCTCTCGAAGTTGGCCTCGGCACAGACATACAGTCCATACTCGTCGCAGAGGTCATACCAGCGAGGGTCATCGCTGTAGTGACAGGTACGCACCGCATTCATGTTCAGCTCCTTCATCACCTTGATGTCCTCTATCATGCGCTCCACGCTGACGATGTAACCCTTGTCAGGATCCAGTTCGTGTCGGTTGGCACCCTTGATGAGCACGGGCTGTCCGTTCACCAGCACCTGTGCATTGCGAATCTCCACGCTGCGGAAACCCACGGGTCGCTGCACCGTCTCGATGACCTTTCCGTTGGTCTCCTTGAGCGTCAGCGTCAGGTCGTAGAGGTTGGGAGCCTCGGCACTCCACGTGCGGCATCCGGGCACCTCCATCTTCGTCCTGTACTCCGTGCCGCCCAGCCGCTCCGGCTGTGCCTGAGCCACCACCTTGCCGGTAGCGCGGTCCACGAGTGCTGCCTCCATGACCTTACCCTTGCTGCCGTTGAGTTGCAGGCTGATGTTGAGTACACCGTCCTTGTAGCCGTTCTGCAGGCTGGGTGAGAGATCCATGTCCTGGATGCGTGCTGCGGGACGTGCATAGAGATAGACCTCGCGTGAGATACCCGTGAAGCGCCAGAAATCCTGGTCTTCGCCGTAGCTGCCGTCACACCAGCGCATCACCTGCAGTGCCAGCAGGTTCTTCTTACCCGGTTTCAGGTACTGCGTCACGTTGTACTCCGACTCCATCTTCGAGTCCTCGGCATAACCCACATGCTTTCCGTTGGCCCACACCTCTACGTTGCTGGTAGCCGAACCGATGTGGAGGAAAATCTGCATGCCCTTCCATGCGGCAGGCACCTCAATCTCCCTGCGGTAAGAACCCGTGTAGTTGTTCTTCTCCTCTACATAGGGAGGATTGCTCTTCATCTGGTTGCGCCATCCATAGCCCACGTTGACATAAACCTTGTCGCCGAAGCCCTCCAGTTCAAAGAGTCCGGGAACGGGGAAGTCCGTCCACTGCGAGTCATCAAAGCCCGGGGCATAGAACCCCTTGGGTGCCTTGTCGTGGTCCTTGACCCAGTGGAAGCGCCACATCCCTTCGAGCGAGAGGTAGCGGTTGCTCTTCGACTTGTCTGCCTGCCGTGCCAGCTCCTGCGACTCGTAGGCAAAGAACGATGCACGCGGAGCCTCCGTCCCCACGCGGTTTACGTTGGGGTCAAGCCATTTGGCACGAGGTTCCGCCGTCTGCGCACTCACCGCCAGCGAGGCCATGAGCGCACCAGCCAGAATAGTTTTTCTCTTCATGCTGATTTTTTTGGTTAGTTTTTTATGTTAGTTAATAATAGGGTTAATGTGAGTTCATGGTGCAGAATGTAGAGGGAGCGAAGAGGACTGTCTGAGGCTAGCTTGACTAGTTTTTCTAGTTTTTCTAGTTTTTCTAGTTCAGCTAGTTAGGCTAGCTAGGCTAGTTTGACTAGTTTGACTAGTATTGCTAGAATTACTAGAGTTACTAGACTTACTAGAATTACTAGTTCTGCTAGTTCTGCTAGTTCTGCTAGTTTATCTAGTCTAGTCAACTTCGTGCAGCCCTTTGTTAATTATTCATTGTTCATTATTAATTAAGTTCAAGGCTTCCCGTTGCAAAGTTAGTGAATTCTGCCGACAAACGGGGCAGGAAGGGGCATAATTCTCCCTCTTCGGGTGGAAAAGCAGTGATTTATCCTTGGCAGAGACACAAGATTGGAGTTTTTTTTGTATCTTTGGCACGAATTTTCAACCTGTCAAAAATACATGACCTCAGAATATCACAAGAAACATGGCCTCTGACAAACAAAAACAACATCCCTCCCCCACCCCACGGCATACCTCCCCGGGCAGCCATCTTACGCTCATCCTCCCCCTTGCCCTCCTTCTGGGCATGCTGGGACTCGTGGGTTCCCTTCTTGTCCGACAGGAAGGCGAGATGCTCTTCCGCGCCCAGGAACTGAACCTCTGGATTCCCGGTGACACCTTCTACCAGACCTTCAGCCTCTATCCCGGCGGCTGGCTCTCCTGGGCTGGCAGTTACCTCACGGATTTCTTCTTCCATCCCGCCCTCGGTGTCACCCTCCTCATGGCCGCATGGGCCCTCCTCATGGCCATGCTCTCGTGGCTCTACCGCCTCAGGGGCTGGCAGTTGTTACTGGCATCACTCACGCCCCTCATGCTGCTGGCTGCCTTCACCCAGACGGGCTACTGGCTCTTCTACCAGAAGCTGCACGGGCATCTGTGGGTTCCCACCTTAGGCATCAGCCTCAGCGTGCTGGCAGCCTTAGTGTGCCACAAGGTCTGCGGTCTGCTTTCTCCCCTGTGGGGCACCCTGCTGCGCAGCCTGTGGCTTGTGCCCCTCGCCTGGTATGGCTACCAGGTCATGGGTGCATGGTCCTTTGCCGCCGTGCTCCTCACGGCCCTTCCCACCGGCCCGGCCAGTGTCTCCGGCCAGCGCCCCTGGCTGCGCTCCCTCCTCCTGTGCCTCCCCGTGGTCCTTGCCGTGGCGCTCCTCTGGTACGTACCCCGTCTGGCCTACGACACGGTGTATGAGCAAACCCTCTTCGACGAGATTTACAGGGCGGGCATGCCCTGCTTCCGCAATGGAGATGCCGACCTCTGCGTCTATCGCCGTGCCTACTACCTGCTGGCTCTCAGCTTCCTGCCCCTCCTGGTCATGGGCTGGATTCCCCAGTCCCTCCGGTCCCACAAGGCATGGCGATGCACTGCCCCCCTGCTCCTCGTGCTGCTGCTGTGCGGTGCCGCCGCCTTCATCCACGACCGCTGGAACCGCGACCAGAACCTCCACATCGAGGTAGCCATGTCCAATGCCATCGACCGCAATGACTGGCAGGGAGCCCTCCACGCCCTCACCGAAGGCACCGTGACAGACAGCATAGCCCCCACGCGTGCCATCGTGATGATGAAGAACCTGGCCCTCTACCGTCTGGGGCGTGCCGGCGATGACATGTTCAACTACCCCGAGGGTTCTCGACTGCAGAACGTGGATGAGTACTACCGCTATGGTGACCTCATGTACCCCGACTCCATCTTCCACCATACAGACCCCAAGGACCTGGAGCAGGCCAAGCTGCGCCACCGCTGGAACATCCGTCTGTCGCAGATAGCCGGCAAGAAGATGTACTACCACTACGGCAAACTGAACTTCTGCTACCGCTGGTGCATGGAGGATGCCGTGGAGTTCGGCTGGCGCGTGGATGAATTGAAGATGATGGCCCGGTGCGCCATGCTCAAGGAGGAGAATACCGTGGCCCGCAAGTACCTCAACCTCCTCAAGCAGACACGCTACCACCGGGCCTGGGCCGAGGAGCAGGAGAAATTCGTGGGAGATTTCAAGGCCATGCGGCAGGACCCCGTGCTTCGCCCCATCACCTACCTCATGCAGGTGGGTGACCGCCTGGACGGTGACAACACGCTCATCGAGCTCTACCTCCTTCAGACCTTTGCCAATGGCAACGGCGTAGATCCCTACTACCAGGAGATGACCCTCATCAGTGCCATGCTCATGAAGGACATCGACCTCTTCTGGCCCCGCTTCATGGGGTATGCCACCATGCACAAGGACGAGAAGGACTTCCACATGCCGCGGCACTACCAGGAAGCTGCCTACCTGTACGGCCACCTGGAAAACAAGGTCGATATCAGCCAGATGCCCTTCGACCCATCCGTCAAGCAGACCTACGAACGCTTCATGGCCTTCAACAGCCAGCCACACATAGCACCCCTTTCAGAAGAGAAGAAGGCAGAAGTCTTCAAGCCACAATTCGGCCACACATTCTACTACTTCTACTTCCTGCGCCGCAACCAGAAGACAAACTGAAACAATGAATAATGAATAACGAATAATTAACAATGGGCTGCGCGAAGCTAGCAGGACTAGACTAGGAAAACTAGTATTACTAGAAGAACTAGAAAAACTAGAAAAACTAGAAAAACTAGAAAAACTAGAAAAACTAGAAAAACTAGTAAGACTAGAATAACTAGATTAACTAGATTACTAGACCAACTAGAATGTCTAGTTTAACTAGTATGCCCTGCCTTCAGGCAGCCCCCCTCATCTACTATGAAATACTTTAAACTCCTCCTCCCCCTCCTCACCCTCCTCCTGGCCGCCTGTACGCAGACGGCCACCGTACCCTCTGACTTTGCCCGGGAAGACCGGCTCCCTACCCTCTATCCCGACTACCCCGGTGTCACCGTACCCTGCAACATCGCTCCCCTGAACTTTGCCATCGAGGAAGAGGCCGACGACTACGTGACACGCTTCACTACCCACCAGGGACAATGGGTCATCGGTGGGCAGTCCGTCCTCATCGACCCCTCCGACTGGCAAGCCATGAAGCAGGACGGTGACATCAATGTGGAGGTATTCTGCGCCAAGGACAACAAGTGGACGCTCCTCAAGCCCTTCACCATCCACGTCAGCGGGGACAGCATCGACCCCTACATCTCCTACCGCCTCATCTCACCCAGCTATGTGACGTACGAGAACCTCACCCTCAACCAGCGTTGCTTAGAGAACTTCGACGAGTCCCTCCTCTATGGCAACATGATCAACACCAACGAGCAGAACGGGCAGTGCATCAACTGCCACAACTACCAGGCACACAACCCGGAGCGTATGCAGTTCCACGTGCGTCAGCACAAAGGCGGCACGGTCATCTGCTACGACGGAAAGGTGGAGAAGGTTGACATGAAGTACCCCGGCGGCATCAGTGCCGGCGTCTATCCCGCCTGGCACCCCACGCTGCCTCTCATCGTCTATAGCACGAACAGGACGGGACAGACCTTCCACACCTTCGACACACAGAAGATTGAGGTGCAGGACACCTACTCCGACCTCATCCTCTATGACGTGGAACGGCATGAGATCCTGCCCCTGGAACGCGACACCAACGACCTCGACTGCTTCCCCCACTGGGACCCTGCGGGCCGTTACCTCTACTACTGTTCTGCCCACTACGAGCAGCGCGACAGCAGCAAGAGCAAGGAGATGGACCTCATCGAGCACTACCAGGAGGTACACTACAACCTCTACCGCCGTTCCTTCGATGCAGAAAACCGCACCTTCGGGGCCCGCGAACTGGTGTATGACTGCGGTGACTCCTGCAGTGCCACACTGCCCCGCGTCTCCCCCGATGGCCGCTACCTCCTCTTCACCCTGGGACAATATGGCGTGTTCCACATCTGGCACAAGTCAAGCGACCTTTACCTCATGGACCTCCAAGCCCGCACCACGCGCCCTGCCCGCGAGCTCAACTCCCCCGACGTGGAGAGCTACCACTCATGGTCATCCAACGGCAAGTGGGTCATCTTCTCCTCCCGCCGCTACGACGGTAACTTCACCCGTCCCTTCATGGCCCACCTCAATGCCGACGGCACCTTCACCCGTCCCTTCGAACTCCCCCAGGAGAATCCCCGCTACCACCAGGAGTTCCTGCGCTCGTACAACGTGCCCGAGTTCATGACAGGCCCCGTCACCGTACGTCCCCAGCAGTTGGCAGCCGTCGTGGCAGGCGACAGCGTAAAGGCTACCCTCTCCCCCAAGTCTGCCATCCAGCCCGATGCCGTCACGGCGGCCACCAGCCAAGCCTCAGCGGAATAAAGGGCAAGGTGGGTTCATAGTTAAGAGGTTATAGGTTATAGGTTATCGAAAAGGTTAGAGTAGTTTAGTGGTTATAGTTCATGGCTGCTCAATCGTGGATGAGAACCATAACCCGAATACAGCCTCAAACCAACCTTAACCCATTCGATAACCTATAACCAATAACCTATAACCTTGTTCATAGTTCAAGATTAAAAGGTAGGTTCTGACATGAAGACCATACTGAAACAAATGAGTGCGTGGATGGCTTCCCACTCATCAACCTACGTCATCGCCACAGCCCTGCTGGCCTTCCTCCTGCCCGAAGCGTTCGGATGGGTCAGGGGCGACATCTCCAGCCTCATCCTGGGCATCATCATGCTCACCATGGGCCTTACCCTCTCTGCGGAAGACTTCCGCATCTTGTTCAGCCGTCCCTGGGACATCTTCATCGGTGCCTGCGCCCAGTTCACGCTGATGCCCCTGCTCGCCTATACGCTCACCCAGGTGTTCGGGCTCAACCCCTACCTCTCCATCGGCATCATCCTCGTGGGTTGCTGTCCCGGTGGCGTGTCGAGCAACATCATGTCGTTCCTGTGCCACGGCGACGTGGCATTCTCGGTGGGCATGACCACGGCCTCTACCCTGCTGGCTCCCTTCATGACACCGCTGCTGGTATGGTGGCTCGCCGACACACGTATCGAGGTAGATACGCTGGGCATGTTCCGTGGCATACTGCTCATCACGATCATTCCCGTCGGCCTGGGCTTCCTGGTGAACCACTACGCCAGCCGCCACCGCTGGTACGACGATGTCCGGCAGATGATGCCGGGCGTGAGTGTCACGAGTCTTGCCCTGATTGTCGGGGGTGTGGTGTCGCAGGTGAAGCCCCAGCTGATGACGCACGGCATGGGACTCTTCCTCCTCATGCTGGCCGTGGTATTCTGCCACAACACCCTGGGCTACCTGCTCGGCTACCACGTAGGCCGCCTCTTCCGTTTCTCACGGGCCAAGAAGCGCACCCTGTCCATCGAGGTAGGTATGCAGAATGCCGGCATGGCCACTGTGCTTGCCACAGCCTTCTTTGCCAATGCCGACATCCTGACCCGCACCCCCGAAGCCATACTCTGCGTGGTGCCCTGTGCCATCAGTTGTGCCTACCACTCCATCTCCGGCACCGTATTGGCAGGGCTGTACCGCAGGATGGACTCCCGTACTTCCAATCTTACTTCTTCAGTTCCTCAGGAATGACGGGCATGGCTCCGTTCTGCGTGCAGACATAGGCGCTGACGTTCACTCCAATGCGGTGAGCCTCGGCGAGGGGTTTGCCTGCAAGGACGGAGGCCACAAAGGAACCAGTAAATGAGTCACCGGCACCTACCGTGTCGGCCACCTCCACCTTCGGCGTCTCAAGATAGGACATGGCACCCTTGGAGAACACATAACTGCCGTTGACACCACAGGTGAGGACAAGCATGTCGAGGTTGTACTTACCGAGGATGAGCCAGCACTTGTTCTCGATGTCAAGTCCGGGATAGCCGAACATACGTCCGATGATGACCAGTTCCTCGTCGTTGATTTTCATCACATTGGCACGCCTGAGAGACTCCTGGATGACCTCCTTGGAGTAGAAGTTCTGGCGGAGGTTGATGTCGAAGATACGCATGCAGTCCTTAGGGGTGGCGTCGAGGAAACGGTAGATGGTCTCACGAGACACCTCATTGCGCTGGGCCAATGACCCGAAGCACACCGCCTTGCACTGCTTTGCCAACGCCTCAATCTCGGGAGTGAAGGGAATGTTGTCCCACGCCGAACCCTCCTTGATGTCGTAGCTGGCCACTCCGTCTTCGTCGAGTGTCACCTGCACCTGACCTGTAGGGAAATCCACACGGGGCATCTCGAGCTTCAGGCCATTCGACTTCAAAGCCTCGATGGTCTCATCGCCCAGGGCATCATTGCCCACGGCACTCACGGCGTAAGCCTCAAAACCAAACTGGGACGCATGATAGGCAAAGTTGGCAGGTGCACCCCCAATCTTGCGACCTTCGGGGAGGCAGTCCCAAAGTGCCTCACCCAGTCCTACGATTATTTTATTGTTCATATATTTGTTATTTTGAAGTTTTAATGCGCGAGATATAAGTGAAGAGGTAAATAACACCGAGTGCCATCACGGCCACAGCTCCGGCCTGTCCCATGGCGTCGCTGGCAATACCCATGAAGAGCGGGAAGACGGTGCCACCGAACAGGCCCATTATCATAAGACCCGAAATCTCGTTCTGCCTGCTCTTGTCCGAGAGCAGGGCCTGTGTGAAAACAAGCGAGAAGATGTTGGAGTTGCCATAGCCCACGAGTGCGATGGAGACATAGAGTACCGTCTTGGAGGTACCCAATCCGAGTCCCAGCATGGCAAGCGCCATCATGACCACACTGATGATGAAGAACAGGCGGTTGCTCATCACCCTGAGGAAGAATGAACCAGTGAGGCACCCGATGGTACGGAAGATGAAGTAGAGCGAGGTGGCGAAGGCCGCATCGTTGAGTGTCATCTCGTGACGCTCCATCAGAATCTTGGGAGCGGTGGTGTTGGTACCCACGTCAATACCTACGTGGCACATAATTCCGAGGAAGGAGAGCAGGATTACAGGGCGCGAGAGCAATTTCACGCAGTCCATGAGCGAAGAAGCCTTGTCGGCCGGTTCTTCCTCAATAGGAGTGGAAGAAAGCAGCAATGTGGCCACAATGCCGATGGCCATATAGATGGGGAAGAGCACCCTCCATCCCATGCCGAATGAGGGAATGGCAGACATGGCTCCCCACATAGCAATATATGGTGCCAGAAAAGAGGCGATGGCCTTGACAAACTGTCCGAAGGTGAGGGTTGAGGCGAGGTTTCCGCCCCGTATCACCAGAGACACCAGGGGATTGAGGGAGGTCTGCATCAATGCGTTTCCGATGCCCAGCAGCGAGAAGGCTATCAGCATGAGCGCAAACGACTCGCCCAGCATGGGCAGCAGGAGGGAAACCACCGTAACAACCAGTGACAGCAACACGGTATTCTTTCTTCCGATTTTGTTCATCAGCATGCCCGTGGGTACGGAGAAGATGAGGAACCAGAAGAAGACGAGTGACGGCAGCACGTTGGCTACGGAGTCGCTCAGTGCGAGGTCTTCCTTGACGTAGTTAGAGGCAATGCCGACCAGGTCGACGAATCCCATCGTGAAGAACGTCAGCATCACGGGGATGATTGCCAGTTTGTTTGTTTTACTCATAGTAACAGATATAGATTATTTTTTGATGCTATAGATTTTCACTTTGGCTTTTCCTTTAACGGTCACCTTGTTGTAGGGTGCAGAGGGGAACACCAGGTTGGTCATGGCCATCTTGCCATCGGCATCAACTGCCTCAATGCTGCACTTGTCGATGAAGATGCGCACCTGGCGGAGTTTGCCGTAGGTGGGTGCCGAGGTAAGGGTGGGGAAATTATCGTTGAACGACACGTCGCCGCTGTGACGGCGGTCCATATCGAAGGTCTCCTCCTCGGCGTCGTAGGTCATGATGACGCGCTCATTTTTCTGGTTGCGCAGGATAATCTGTGCGTCGCCGCTATAGGTAACCACCATTTCGCAGGTCTCTGACGGGGCCGAAATTATCGCTCCGCGTGCCTGGTCCATCTCCTTGGCGGGTTTGACGCTGCAGTAGGTTTCGCCGTTGTACTCAAAGAGCCCCAGATCGCGGGCGATGGAGTTGGCCGAACGATACTGTGTGGTAGGCACCTGGTTGGCGTATTGCCAGTTGCTCATCCATGCGATGGCCACGTTGCGTCCTTCGGGAGCATTGGAGAAGGTAACGGTCGCATAGTGGTCCTTGCCGTAGTCCATCCATTTGGTCTCGCTGGGTTCATCCTCGCAGATGAACTTGCGTCCATCGAACTGCCCGATGAAATACTGTGTGGCAGAGCCGCCGAAGGGACCTCCCGGGTTGATGTTGCAGATGAGCATCCATTTCTCCTGGTCGGTGCCGGCCACCTTCATCTTCATCAGGTCGGGACACTCCCACACACCACCATGATTGCCATACCCCTCACCGAAGGAAGTTTCATATTTCCAGTCCTTGAGATTGGGCGAAGAGAAGAACTGCATCTCCTGTCCTACGGCGAGAACCATGTTCCAGAAGCCGGCTTCTTCGTTCCAGAACACTTTGGGGTCGCGGAAGTCACGTGCCGGAGAAGTGATGATGGGATTGTGGGCGTATTTAGTGAAGGACTTTCCGCCATCGGTGCTGTAAGCCATGCTTTGGGTCTGGCTGGGACCGGCAGAAGTATAGAAAGCCACGATGGTGTTTTCTCCAAAGCCCGCCGTATTATTTTTGTCGATGACGCATGAACCGCTGAAGATGGAGCCCAATCCGTCACCATAGAGAGCCAGTGGCTCACTGTCCCAATGTACAAGGTCAGTGGATGTGGAATGTCCCCATGACATGTTCTCCCATTTGGAGCCGTAGGGATTGTACTGGAAATACAGATGCCAGACACCCTCCTTGTAGAACATGCCGTTGGGATCGTTCATCCAGCCCCACCTGGGTGTATGGTGAAAGACGGGACGGAATTTTTCCGTGTTGCGGCTGTCGAGCGTGTCAACATAGGTCATTTTCTTCCAGCAGGTATAGCTGTGGATGTCGCCCGTGGAACGTGTACTGCCGTTGAAGGTAATGTCAAACAGTTCGCCTTCACCCGTCTCGTAGGGCACGTAGTAGTCCACCTTGTCGGTGGCCAACTGGCAGTTCAGCGTTTTCACCAGTTGGTTGTTCTTGATGACGCGGATATGCGCATTCTCCTGGTTGTCCTGCACGGGCAGCAGCAGATATTTCTTCTGACTGTCTATACGGAGCATGGCATGTTTTTCACCGAGTATTTGCTGGGTTACCTGGGCTGACAGGGCCGAGGCCATCATCATGCCTGCCATACAGGCTATAGTTTTGATTTCTTTCATATCGTTTTCATTTAAATTTTAATGTTCATCACTGAAACAATCTTCTTACCTTTCAAAACTATTACCCTGTGCTTTTGCGGAATTACCTGCTTACGGATTCCTCTTTTCTGAAATACTCATTAGTAACCTGCTCCTCACGGATGATCTTACTAACCTAACCAAATATAAACTAACAACTAACCTAAATCTTTTCGTCGGCAAAGGTACGGCTTATCCTGTAATAAGGCTTTAACAAATGATGCATCCGCTATCAAATTTGATTCTTTGTAACATTTTTGCGGAAGAATGTACTATTATTGTTATTTGATGCTGACATCGAAATAAATGGGAATAGTCATTTCCTCGTTTTTGC
>CALZGT010000054.1 GCA_945787235.1 uncultured Prevotellaceae bacterium | reverse complement strand
TGGGTACGGGCATGCCCGCAAGTCAAGTTGCACTCATCATGAAGCTGCCCCTGGAGACGGTCAATGCACTCCATAAATAACAAGGTTCAAGAAGGACAGGTACACGCAGCCTATTGTTCACTGTTAATTGTTCATTGTTCACTGTTCATTGACTTTGTTTTTGACCGAGGGGCCTCACCCCTCGGTTCTTTTTTTCTTCTTACTGAAGAAGCAACCTATCCAACAGGGCCTACCACCTGAAAAACACAACGCAAAGTGTCATAATGTAAGCAGAAACACTATTTTTGCAATAAAATGTCATGCCAACATGCAAATAATTCTCATTTTTCTTGCATGTTCTCGATTTTTATACTACTTTTGCAACATAAAACTTAGATAAACCAACAAAAAGAAAGCATTCTGAGGTAAAAAGAAGCAAAAAGTAAGTTTGAACATTTATCACGTACTATAATAATATAATAGGTATTATGTCAGAAACGAGATTCAGAGTGGTAGAGAAGGCTCTCAGCAAGAAGCCCGCCACAGTAAAAGCACCCGAGGAGAGAATGGACCGCTTGTATGCCAAGCATGTATTCGACCGCGAAAAGATGTTCCGCTACCTGCCCAAAGAGGCATACGATGCCCTGGTGGATGTCATCGACAACGGAGCACCCCTGGATCGCAGCATCGCCAACAGTGTGGCTGCCGGCATGAAGCAGTGGGCTGCCGAACTGGGAGTAACACACTATACGCACTGGTTCCAGCCTCTGACGGGAGGCACAGCCGAGAAGCACGAGAGTTTCATCGAGTACAACCGCAAGGGTGGCGTGCTGGAGGAGTTCGAGGGTAAGGTGCTGGTACAGCAGGAACCGGATGCGAGCAGTTTCCCCAACGGTGGTATCCGCAACACCTTCGAGGCACGTGGATATACGGCATGGGATGCTTCATCACCCGTCTTCATCATGGATGACACACTCTGCATCCCCACCATCTTCATCTCCTATACGGGTGAGTCGCTCGACTACAAGGCTCCCCTGCTCCGCGCATTGCGTGCTGTAGATAAGGCTGCGGTGGATGTATGCCACTACTTCAACCCCGAGGTGAAGAAAGTCAAGGCCTTCCTGGGCATCGAACAGGAGTATTTCCTGGTAGATGAGGGTATCGCAGGGGCAAGACCAGACCTGCTGCTCACAGGCCGTACGCTCATGGGACATGAGGCTGCCAAGAACCAACAGCTGGAAGACCACTATTTCGGTAGCATCCCCCAGCGTGTCATGGAGTTCATGAAGGATCTGGAAATCCGTGCCGTTGAACTGGGCATCCCCGTCAAGACACGCCACAACGAGGTGGCTCCGGGACAGTTCGAGCTGGCTCCCATCTATGAGGAGTGCAACCTGGCTGTCGATCACAACATGATTCTGATGTCGCTCATGCGCAACGTAGCTGCAGAACATGGATTCCGCGTACTGCTGCACGAGAAACCCTTCAAGGGCATCAATGGTTCTGGAAAGCACTGCAACTGGTCACTGGGCACCGACACGGGTGCACTGCTCTTCGGTCCCGGCAAGACTCCGCTGGACAACCTGCGCTTCATCACCTTCGTGGTGAATGCCCTCATGGCAGTATATCACCACAACGGCCTGCTCAAGGCCAGCATCATGAGTGCTACCAACGCACATCGTCTGGGCGCCAACGAGGCTCCTCCAGCCATCATCTCAAGCTTCCTCGGCAAGCAACTGAGCCAGATGCTCGACATGGTAGAAACGAGTACCGATGACAGCATAGCCGGCAGCGGTGAAAAGAGGGGCATGAGCATGGACATCCCGCAGATTCCCGAAATCATGATTGACAATACGGACCGTAACAGAACATCGCCCTTTGCCTTTACCGGTAATCGTTTCGAGTTCCGCGCCGTAGGCAGTGAGGCCAACACGGCCGCTGCCATGATTGTGCTCAACACGGCTGTGGCTGAACAGCTGGCACAGTTCAAGAAGGATGTGGATGCCCTCATCGAGAAGGGACAGGCACAGCAGAGTGCCATCCTCACCGTCCTGCGTCAGTACATCAAGGAGTGCAAGCCCATACGCTTTGAGGGCAACGGCTACAGCGACGAGTGGAAGGAGGAGGCCAAGAAGCGTGGTCTGGACTGCGAGACGAGTTGTCCGCTCATCTTCGACGCCTACCTCAAGGAGGACAGCATTCGCATGTTCGAGGCTGCCGGCGTGATGACACGCAAGGAGCTGGAGGCTCGCAACGAGGTGAAGTGGGAGACCTACACCAAGAAGATCCAGATTGAGGCTCGCGTACTGGGCGACCTGGCCATCAACCATATCATCCCCATCGCCATAGAGTACCAGAGCAAGCTGATTGACAACGTGTACAAGTTATCAGCCATAGTAGGAGAGGAAAAAGCAAAAGCACTCTCTATGGAGAACATACGTGTCATCGAGGAGATTGCGGAGCGTACCGCCTTCATCTCTCAGCATGTCAATGCCATGGTGGAGGCACGCAAGAAGGCCAACAAGATTACCGAGGAGCGTGCCAAGGCCATTGCCTACCACGACACCGTGGCCAGCTGCTTCGACGAAATCCGTTACCACATTGACAAGCTGGAACTGGTGGTTGATGACCGCATGTGGACACTGCCCAAGTACCGAGAACTGCTCTATATTTAAGGTAGGTTCGAAGAATTACAAGTATCTTGCCGACAAGATTAATAACCCTATCGGCTGATAGATTAATAATCCCTCAGCCGATAGATTAATAATCCCTCAGCCGATAGATTAATAATCCCATCGGCGATGAAGATATATGGCATCGACCATGCTGCTATATGCCCTACCACAGAGACTATGATTCACCGAACTCACGTTATGAATCATGAACTATGAACGATGAACTTGAAACAAACTTCCAACAAGATATGATCAAAGGACTCTATAACTCACAATACGAACACGATGCCTGCGGAGTGGGCATGGTGGTCAACATCCACGGAGGCAAAAGCCACGAACTGGTGGACAATGCGCTCCGGGTATTGGAAAACATGGAACACCGTGGTGCCGAGACACGCGACAAGACGGGTGACGGCGCTGGCATCCTGCTGCAGATTCCTCACGAATTCATCCTGCTGCAGGGTATTCCCGTACCCGAAAAGGGGCACTACGGTACCGGCCTCTTCTTCCTGCCCAAAGGCCAGGAGAAGCAAAGCGCCATACTTAGCGTGATGATTGAGGAGATTGAGCGGGAGGGACTCCAGCTCATGCACCTGAGACAGGTACCCGTCTGCGAGGACGTACCTGGCGTGGGGGCACGTGAGGTGATGCCTGACATCAAGCAGGTCTTCATCACGGGGGTCAACGAGGCGGATGTTCCGCATTTTGACCGCATCCTCTACAAGATTAGGAAGAGAATAGAAAAGCGGGTGGCCAACCTCTCTTTCGGCAACGATGAGAAGGGGTGCGAGGACTTCTATATCTGCTCGCTTTCCAACAAGAATATCATCTACAAGGGAATGCTCACCAGCGGACAGCTGAGACGCTTCTTCCCTGACCTGAGCAATGCGTATTTCACCTCTGGACTGGCACTGGTACACAGCCGTTTCTCCACCAACACTTTCCCCAAGTGGAAACTGGCACAACCTTTCCGCTTCCTCTGCCACAACGGTGAAATCAACACCGTGAGGGGCAACAGGGGCTGGATGAAGGCCAGGGAGAGTGTGCTCAGCAGTGAGGCACTGGGCGACATCAAGGACATCCTGCCCATCGTGGAGGAGGACATGAGTGACTCAGCGAGTCTCGACAATGTCTTCGAGTTCCTCGTGATGAGCGGCATGAGTCTCCCACAGGCTATGGCCATTTTAGTGCCTGAGTCATTCAACGACAAGAATCCCATCTCGGAAGAACTGAAGGCGTTCTACGAGTACTACTCTATCCTCATGGAACCTTGGGACGGCCCTGCTGCCCTCATGTTCTCGGACGGACGATATGCCGGCGGTATGCTGGACCGCAACGGTCTGAGACCCTCACGCTACACCATCACCAAACAGGGTATGATGGTGGTGGCCAGCGAGGTCGGCGTCATGGACTTCGAACCCAGTGACGTGGTGAGCAAGGGTAGGCTCCAGCCGGGCAAGATTCTGCTCATCGACACGCAGGAGGGAAAAATCTACTACGACGGAGAAATCAAGGAGAAACTGGCCAAGGAGCATCCCTACCGCCAGTGGCTCTCTACGAACTGCATCCAGCTGGAGAAACTCAAGAGCGGACGCAAGGTGGAGAACAGCGTGGCAGATTACGACCTTAAGCTGAGAGCCTTCGGATTCGGACAGGAGGACATCGACCGTACGCTCATTCCCATGTGTACCACAGGACAAGAACCTGTAGCAGCCATGGGTAACGACACTCCACTGGCCATCATCAGCGACCGTCCACAGATTCTTTTCAACTATTTCCGTCAGCAGTTTGCACAGGTCACGAACCCGGCCATCGACCCCATCCGCGAGGAACTTGTCATGTCACTCACAGAGTACATCGGACGTGTGGGAAGCGGAATCCTCACACCGGATGAATCGAACTGCAAGATGGTACGTCTGCCGCAGCCGGTGCTCACCAATACGGACCTGGATATGCTGTGCAACATCCGCTACAAGGGTTTCAATACCACGAAACTGCCCATTCTCTTTGACCCGAAGAAGGGGGAAAGCGGACTCCGCAGTGCCTTGGATGCGCTCTGCAAGAAGGCAGAGGAGAGTGTAGATGAAGGGGTGAACTATATCATCTTGAGTGACCGGGACATTGATGCCACCCATGCGGCCATCCCCTCGCTCCTGGCCGTGAGTGCCGTTCACCACTACCTCATCAGCGTGGGCAAACGTGTTCAGACAGCCCTCATCGTGGAGAGTGGTGAAATCAGGGAGGTGATGCACGCAGCACTGCTCCTGGGCTATGGAGCCAGTGCCCTCAACCCCTACATGACTTTTGCCGTCATCCACAACCTGGTGGTCAACCACAAGATTCAGGAGGAATACCAGACGGCCGAGAAGAACTACATCAAGGCGGTGAACAAGGGTCTGAAGAAGATCATGTCAAAGATGGGTATTTCAACCATCCGTTCATATCGGGGGGCGAAAATCTTCGAGAGCATAGGTCTTTCGGAGGGTCTCCTCAAGAAGTATTTCGGCACGGAGGTGAGTACCATCGGTGGCATCGGACTCCGGGACATCGCCCGCGAATATACGGCACTCAACCATGAGGCATTCGGGGTGGAGCGAAAGGCTACGGACATCCTGCCCAACAATGGCTTGTTCAGTTATCGGGAGGATGGCATCGAACATGCCTGGAATCCGGAAACCATCGCCGACCTGCAGATTGCCACACGACTGGGGTCATACAAGAAGTTCAAGGAATGGGCCGACAAGGTCGATCACAAGGCCAAGCCCATCTTCCTGCGTGACTTCCTGTCCTTCCGCAAGGCTGCCACACCGACTCCCCTCGAAGAGGTGGAACCCGTGGAGAGTATCGTGAAGCATTTCGTCACGGGTGCCATGTCGTTCGGTGCTCTCAGCATCGAGGCACACGAGGCACTGGCACTGGCCATGAACAAGCTGGGCACACGCAGCAACACGGGTGAGGGAGGCGAGGACAATGCCCGCTACCACACTGAGGTGGATGGCGTGAGCCTCTCCAGCAAGACGAAGCAGATAGCCTCCGGACGTTTCGGCGTGACGGCAGAATATCTGGTCAACGCCGAGGAACTGCAGATCAAGGTGGCACAGGGTGCCAAGCCGGGTGAGGGTGGACAGCTGCCTGGATTCAAGGTGAACAAGATCATCGCCAAGACGCGCAATGCCATACCTGGCATCACACTCATCTCTCCCCCACCTCATCATGACATATACAGTATTGAGGACCTTGCACAGCTCATCTTTGACCTCAAGAACATCAACCCGAAGGCGGCTGTCAGCGTCAAGCTCGTTGCCGAGAGCGGCGTAGGTACCATTGCAGCGGGTGTGGCCAAGGCCAAGGCAGACCTCATCATCATCTCTGGAGCCGAGGGAGGTACGGGTGCATCGCCTGCTTCTTCCATGCGCTTTGCGGGTATCTCGCCCGAGATTGGTCTGGCTGAGACGCAGCAGACGCTGGTACTGAACGGGCTGCGCAACCAGGTGCGCCTCCAGACGGATGGACAACTCAAGACGGCTCGTGACGTCATCCTCATGGCCATGCTCGGAGCGGACGAGTTCAGCTTCGGTACGCTGCCCCTCATCGTGCTGGGATGTCTCATGATGCGCAAGTGCAACACGAATACCTGCCCCGTGGGTGTGGCCACACAGGATGAGACGCTGCGTGCCAAGTTCCGTGGACGTGCGGAGTATGTGGTGAACTTCTTTACCTTCCTGGCAGAACAGACGCGTGAGTATCTCTCTGAACTGGGAGTGAAGAACCTCAAAGACATCATCGGACGTACGGACTTCATCGAGGTGCAGAAGCGCGACATTTCCACCAAGCAGGGTACCATCGACTTCAGCCGCCTGCTCTACTGTGCCACTACCGAGAAAGCTCGCTACTGGGACCGTGGGGAATTTACCAAGGTAACTGGCGTGAAGGATGAAGACATCATAAAAGCATGCGAAAAGGCCATCAACCAGAAGGAGGAGGTGAACCTCGACTATGCCATCAAGAATACCGACCGTGCTGCCACGACGATGCTCTCGGGTGTCATCGCCCAGAAGTATGGTGAGGAGGGACTGCCCGACGCTACCATCAACATCAAGTTCAAGGGTTCGGCCGGACAAAGCTTCGGAGCTTTCGCCGTCAAGGGTGTCAACATACGTCTGGAGGGCGAGACGAACGACTACTTCGGCAAGGGTCTCTCCGGTGGACGCATCAGCATCCTGCCGCCCTCTCGCCTCAACGCTGAGTTCGTAGCTGAGGACAACATCATCGCGGGCAACACGGGACTCTATGGTGCCACCAGTGGCGAACTGTACGTGAACGGACGCGTGGGAGAACGTTTCGGAGTGCGCAACTCAGGTGCCATTGCGGTCATCGAGGGAGCCGGTGACCACTGCTGTGAGTATATGACAGGTGGACGCGTGGTCGTACTGGGTGAGACGGGACGTAACTTTGCCGCCGGTATGAGCGGTGGTCTGGCCTACGTCTGGGACAAGAACCACAACTTCGACTATTTCTGCAACATGGACCAGGTGGAAATATCTCTCGTCGAGGAGGCTTCTGCCCGCAAGGAACTGCATGAACTCATACGTCAACATTACCTCTACACTGGTTCGGCACTGGCCCGGCGTATGCTGGATGACTGGAACCGCTACGTCGAGGACTTCATCCAGGTGACACCCATCGAGTACAAGCGGGTGCTCCAGGAGGAGAAGATGAGGGAACTGCAGGAGAAGATTGCAAATATGCAGTTGATTAACAACTAATGGCTTTTTTGAAATGGGAAAACTGAAAGCATTCATGGAGGTGCCACGACTGGAGGCCGGGTACCGTCCTATACACGATAGAATCCAGGATTTCGGTGAGGTGGAGCAGACGCTCAACACGCATGACCGAAAGATGCAGGCAAGCCGATGCATGGACTGTGGCGTACCTTTCTGCCACTGGGCTTGTCCGCTGCACAACAAGGCCCCGGAGTGGAACGACGCTCTCTGGAAGGGAGAGTGGGAACTGGCCTACAGGCTGCTCAACGCCACCAATGACTTCCCCGAGTTTACGGGACGTATCTGCCCGGCACTCTGTGAGAAGGCTTGCGTGCTCAACCTCACAGATCATGCGCCTACCACTAACCGAGAAAATGAAGCGGCCATAACGGAGGCAGCATGGAGGGAGAAGTACATCACTCCGCAACAGTACAAGAGGAATGGCAAACGAGTGGCTGTCATCGGGGCTGGTCCCGCCGGATTGGTGGCAGCCAACCGCCTGAACCAGATGGGTTATCAGGTGACGGTCTTCGACAAGAACGAGGCTGCGGGCGGACTGCTGCGCTATGGCATTCCCAACTTCAAACTGAACAAGAAAATCATCGACCGACGCATCAACCTGCTCGTGGAGGAGGGCATTGAATTTGTCTATAACACGAGTGTCAGCTTTGAGAAGGGTGAACTGAAGATTGAGCAGACTCCCACCCAGGAGGCACAGCCCTCTCCCTGCCACTACCAGTACGCAGACTTCGATGCGTATGTGGTGGCCACAGGTACACCGCAGGCACGTGACCTCAACATTCCGGGACGAGAACTCAAGGGTGTATATCTGGCACTGGAACTGCTGTCACAGCAGAACAGGGTGCTGGCTGGCATGGAGTTCAGCAAGAATGAACTGGTGAACTGCAAGGGAAAGGATGTACTGGTCATCGGCGGCGGAGACACGGGCTCTGACTGCATCGGTACAGCGCACAGACAGGGATGCCACAGCGTGACACAGATTGAAATCATGCCCAAGCCGGCCGAGGGTCCCGAAGACCCCATGAACCCATGGCCCAACTATCCTCGCGTGCTGAAGACAACGTCAAGCCACGAGGAGGGATGTACCCGTCGTTGGAACATCAACACGCTGGAGTTCGTAGGCAAGGACGGTAAACTTCGTGGGGTGTGGGTGCAGCCCATCGAATGGAAACCGAACCCCGAGGGGGGAAGGCCCATCATGGAACCAGCTGCCGACAAGGAGTTCATCAAGTGCGAAGCGTGCTTCCTGGCCATGGGATTCCTCAAACCGCAACATCCCGAAATGCCCGACAACGTCTTCCTCTGCGGCGATGCACAGAACGGGGCTTCACTTGTGGTACGTGCCATGGCCAGCGGCAGGGAGGCTGCACAACGGGTCGATAGGTATCTGAAATAAGGTACACCGACGGTATATTAATATTAATAAGGTATAATAAAGAGTATTCCGTAAAAAGAATATATTTTGTTGGTTGTTTCACAAACGAGGGGTGGTTGGTCCATCGCGAAGTTTGGGGAGTGTGTCGAGCGTTCACGACACACTCTTTTTTTGTGCCTTTCCGCATTTCAAGATTATCATTTTGATACCATAATCCCTCAATAATAAACAAAATGATACTACGTAATCACATTTTTGTTCATTTTGCTTGCGTATTTATCATTTTTTATATACTTTTGCACCATAAAACAAAGAAGTAGTTAACAAAGTGTAACAAGATAGTCGAATTATCTATCATAATGTTATTATTGAGATCAAAACAAATGAGAGTTCAACAGGTTTTAGTTTAGGTAAAAAGATGAATGAAAAAAGAGCGTAACAGAGAGAAACAGACAAGTATTTTTAAGGTATTAAAGTTTTAGGTATGAAAAAGATTGAAGCAATTATCCGAAAGACCAAGTTTGAGGAGGTCAAGGAGGCACTCCTCAACAGCGACATCGACTGGTTTGAGTACCACCCTGTGCACGGCATCGGACAGAGCCGTCAGGAACGCGTCTATCGTGGGGTGCAGTACAGCACGGATGTCATCGAGAGAATGAAGATCTCCATCGTGTGCCGCGACATGATTGTCGAACCCACCGTAAAGGTCATCCTGAAGGTAGCGCACACGGGTGAAGTGGGTGACGGCCGCATCTTCGTGAGCGACATGAACAACGTATGGAGCATCCGTACGGGTGAGGATGGCGACACGGTACTCAGAGACAAGAAGTAACTAGGTCTAACTGCAAACAAGAAGAAGATTATGATTATGCTGGATATTGTTGCTCCCATCGTAGAGGAGTCGAAAGATTATGTGAACGGATTGGATACGTTGTGGGTGCTGTTGGGTGCCATCCTCGTGTTCTGGATGCAGCCGGGATTCGCCCTGGTAGAGGCAGGTCTGACACAGAAGAAAAACACGGCCAACATCCTCATGAAGAACTTCGTGGATTTCATGGCGGGCAGTGTACTCTACTGGATTCTGGGCTTCAGCATCATGTATGGTGCTGGCAATGCTTTCTTCGGATGGGAGGGTTTCGGCTTCATCGGTTCTGACAGCAACGTGCCGGCAGAGTGTACCTTCATCTTCCAGACGGTGTTCTGTGCCACAACGGCCACCATCGTGTCGGGTGCCATGGCCGAGCGCACCAAGTTCTCCATGTACGTACTCTACAGCATGCTTATCTCAGCCCTCATCTACCCCATCGAGGGTCACTGGTCATGGGGCGGAGGCTGGCTCTCAGAGATGGGCTTCCATGACTTTGCCGGAAGTACCGTGGTACACCTCTGTGGTGGTGCCCTGGCCCTGGCAGGTGCCATCGTGCTGGGTCCCCGCATCGGCAAATACGACAAGAACGGCAAGAGCCGAGCCATTCCCGGCCATAACCTGGCTCTCTGTGCCCTGGGTGTCTTCTGCCTCTGGATGGGTTGGTTCGGTTTCAACCCCTGCAGCACGGTGGCTGCCACGGGCTATGCCAATGCCGTGAGCATGAGCCATGTCTTCGTCACCACCAACATGGCAGCGGCCACGGGTGGCCTCGCAGCACTGGCCTACACGTGGATAGTGGATGGCAAGCCCTCTCTCTCCATGGTGTGCAACGGTGTCCTGGCGGGTCTGGTGGGCATTACCGCAGGTTGCGACTGCGTGAGCATCGGCGCTTCAGCCCTCATCGGTATCATCGTATCGGTAGTGATGTGCTTCTCCGTAAGTTTCATCGACAAGAAAATGCATGTGGATGACCCCGTAGGTGCCGTGTCTGTGCATGGCGTAGGTGGTCTGCTGGGTACCATCCTCACGGGTGTCTTCTGTGACAGCAGCATCGACGGTGTGGAGGCTACCGTTGGGGTACAGACCCTGGGTGCCGTTGTAGTGGCCTTGTTCGCCTTCGTGGCTGGCATGGTTCTCTTCTGTGCCATCAAATATACCCACGGCCTGCGTTGCGACAGACGCATCGAGGAGGAGGGTCTGGATGTCTATGAGCACGGAGAGGCTGCTTACAACGAATAACAATTGACTCAAAACATCTGTATAACATCTGTATAACATCTGCGGATAAGAAACAATCAAAAGACGTATGAAAACATTCAGATATTTGGCAGTAGCCGCAGTGGCACTCATGGCCACCTCCGAGAGTAAAGCACAGGACAAGGTAGAAGGCAGTGCAGGCATCGACATCGTGAGCCAGTACATCTGGCGTGGACAGGACCTGGGCAACGTAAGTGTACAGCCTGGACTGGGCATCAGCTGGAAGGGGCTCTCACTCAGTGCCTGGGGCAGCGTGGGACTGACCTCTGCCAGTGACACCAAGGAGATAGACCTGACCCTGGGCTACTCTGTAGGCGGTTTCAACGTCGGCATCATCGACTACTGGTTCAACCAGGATGGCCAGGATGCCAGAAACCGTTATTTCATCTACAAGTCGCACAAGACCAACCATGTCTTCGAAGGCAACATCGGCTATGACTTCGGCTTTCTGAACATACAGTGGTTCACCAACTTCGCAGGCAATGACGGAGTGAACTCAAAGGGGAAGCGTGCCTATTCTTCCTACATCGAACTGTCCGCTCCTTTCAAGTTCGTCACCTGTGACTGGACCGCTACCGTAGGAGCCGTGCCTTATGCCACCTCTTTCTATGATGCCTCGGGCTTTGCCATCACCAACATTGGTCTGAAGGCTCAGAAGAGTTTTGAAGTGGGCAAGAAGCTCGACATCCCCGTCTATCTGGGCATCACGGCCAATCCCCGCTCCCAGAAGGCCTATTTCTATGCCGGCTTCGCCATTCAGCCCAAGTTCCTCTAAGGGAGCCACCCTCCCCGAGGGGAGGCCCGTCCTCCCCTCGGTTCCCACCCACCGCCATCTACAGCCAACAAACCCCAAAAACGAATACTATCATGTGTGGAATCGTATCTATTTTCAACATCCGCCAACAATCTCCCGAACTGCGCCAGAAGGCCTTGAAGATGAGTCAGAAAATTCGTCACCGTGGCCCCGACTGGAGCGGTATTTATTGTGGCAGGACTGCCATCCTGGCCCACGAGCGTCTGAGCATCGTTGACCCCGAGAGTGGCCGTCAGCCCCTTTTCTCCACCGACAGAAAACAGATTCTTGCCGTCAACGGTGAGATCTACAACCACCAGGACATCCGCAGACAATACCAGGGGAAGTATGACTTCCAGACGGGCAGCGACTGCGAGGTGATCCTGGCGTTATACCGTGACAAGGGCATCCATTTCCTGGAGGAGCTCAGCGGCATCTTTGCCTTTGCCCTCTACGATGAGGAACAGGATGCCTTCCTCGTGGCACGCGACCAGATGGGAGTCATCCCTCTCTACATAGGCTTCGACAGTGACGGCAAGGTCTATGTGGCCAGCGAACTGAAAGCCCTGGAGGGACAGTGCGAACGCTACGAGCCTTTCCTGCCCGGACACTATTACTGGAGCAAGGAACCGGGCATGAAGCGCTGGTATCAGCGTGACTGGTTTGAATATGATGCCGTGAAAGACAACCCTGCCTCCAGCGAGGACATCCGTCAGGCTCTTCGCCAGGCCGTAAAGAAACAGATGATGAGCGATGTGCCCTACGGTGTGCTCCTTTCGGGAGGTCTGGACAGCAGCGTCATCAGTGCCATCACGGAGAACTTTGCCGAGCACCGTATCGAGGATGACAGCCAGAGCAAGGCATGGTGGCCGCGCCTCCACTCTTTTGCCGTCGGTCTCAAGGGGGCTCCCGACCTGGCCAAGGCGCGCAGGGTGGCAGAGCATATCGGCACCGTTCACCACGAGATAAACTACACCATCCAGGAGGGTCTGGATGCCATACGCGATGTCATCTATTTCATCGAGACCTACGACGTGACTACCGTGCGTGCCTCTACTCCCATGTACCTGC
>CALZGT010000053.1 GCA_945787235.1 uncultured Prevotellaceae bacterium | reverse complement strand
CCTCGGCCTACTATGCCCCCGTCTATGTGATGCGCGACGGCAAGGACGTGGAGATTCCCGCCGAGGACTATGACGAGAACATCGGCATACGCCTGGAATCGACCATCGGCATCTACGGTACGGGGCTGCTCGATGCCATACCGGATGACAGCATCACCTTGCAGTGGCAGGCAGAGTCACCCTACGTCACCCTCAACCCCTCCCTCTGGGACCAGACCACCGACACGTGGAAGAGCTACTACAGCAATTCGCTCCAGGGCGACGGCACCAAGTACGTGCGCCGCTATACATACGCCATGAGCCGCGGTCCCGTGCTGGATGGTGCGGGTGCCAACGCCATCTGGAACATCACCAACGTGAACCGCCCCGACCGCCGCTACCACTACCTTGACCTGGCCGGCAAGTATTATGCAGAGAGGTCTTCGAAGGACCCAGAGGTGCAGGCTGGCTTCACGGAGTACATCGGCCGCATCGACCCGGAGAAGAAGCAACCCGAATGGCACACGGGTGACCTGGAGAGCGACATCAAGACTTACCTCACCAGCAAGTCGCTCGATGCGGAGATGACTACCGAACAGTACAAGAACCTCATGATATGGCACCGCGGACTGGCCGTGCCTGCCGCCCGCAACACCACGACCGAGGACTTCAAGGCCGGCAAGGCACTCTTCGCCGAGCTGGGTTGTGCCACCTGCCACCGTCCTTCCTGGACCACGGGCAGCGATGAAATCCACGACCCGAACCTCCTCTTCACCAATGCCGACATGCCCCGCTATCCGTACCAGAAGATTTGGCCCTACACCGACATGGTGCAGCACCGCCTCTTCATGAAGAACGACATACGCACGGGCTGGTGCCGCACCACTCCCCTCTGGGGCCGCGGCCTGGCAGCCAAGTGCGGTTCGGGTACGGAACGCCTGCATGACTGCCGTGCCCGCAACGTCATAGAGGCCATCATGTGGCATGGCTGCACCTCCGAAGGTGGCCAGAGCGATGCTTACGAGTCTGTACTGAAATTCAGGAAACTCCCGAAGGAGGGTCGCGACAAGGTGGTGTTCTTCATCGAGTCCATCTGAGTCACCTCGTACATACTCAGGACACAAACCGTTTGTATATAGATCAATGATTGTATTAAGTAGAAAAGTTGTCATGTCCCCATACGCACTCCTTGTGGTGAGTATGGGGCTTGCCACTGTCCTGGAGAAACTCCATGGCCGTGAGTACGCATACCAGGCGATATATGGCACGTGGTGGTTCACGGCACTGTGGGCCGTGGCAGTCCTCCTCTCAGTAGGCTACCTGCTGCAGCGGAAGGCACTCCGCCGCTTCTCTGTCCTGCTCCTGCACCTCTCCTTCGTGGTCATCCTGCTGGGGGCTCTGCTGACCCGCCTCACGTCGGAGGAGGGTACCCTGCACCTGCGCGAGGGGGAGACCGCCTCGGCCTTCACCGACAAACACGGTGCATCGCGCCCCCTGCCTTTCTCCCTCAGCCTCAGCGACTTTGAGGAGATACCCTACCCCGGCACCGATGCCACGATGGACTACCATGCCCATGTCGTGGTGGAGCGGGAGGGGCACAGGGAGGAACAGTGCATCTCCATGAACCACATCGGTAAGGCAGGCGGTTACAGGTTCTACCAGTCGTCCTGCGACACGGACGGACGGGGCACCCACCTGCTCGTAGCCTCCGACCCCTGGGGCATAGCCGTCACCTACACGGGCTACCTGCTGCTGCTCGCCGGACTCCTCCTGACCCTCTTCTCCCGGCGCACGCGCATACGCCGTCTGCTGCACCAGGCCATGCGTCCCGCGCTGTCTCTCCTCCTCGTCCTGACCGGTACGACACAGGCTGGAGCCACCGGGGTGGACCGCGAAACGGCAGACGAGATAGGGCAGTTGGCCGTGCTCTACAACGGGCGTATCTGTCCGCTGAACACCGCCGCCACGGACTTCGTGACCAAGTTGTGCGGCAAGAGCACCTGGCAGGGCATGTCGGCCAACGAGATATTCGTCAGCTGGACCATCTTCTACACAGAGTGGGAGAAACGACCTCTCATCAAGGTGAAGGACCGCGAGGTGCAGCGTATGCTGGGCATAGAGGGACAGTGGGCCTGCGTCAGGGACTTCTATACGGCACAGCATGAATACAAACTGTCAGGCAAGGCAGACGATGCCTCGCTGCCCGAGAAGACGCGGAAGGCCGTCCGCGAGACGGACGAGAAGATACAGGTCATCACGATGTTCTACCACAGCGAGATGCTCCGTATCTTCCCCCTGCCTGAGCAAGGCCGCCTCGTCTGGCACAAACCGGGCAGCACGGAACTGCCCCAGGGGGTGGGCGAGGCTGAATTCCAGTTCATCAACCACGCCATGGACCACCTCGTCAAGTGCATCCTGGCACACGACGTACAAGGGACCAGGCAACTCGTGGCCAAGATAAGGCTTTACCAACAGGAGAAGGCCGGGGGCGTCCTCCCCTCCCCCGCCGCGCTGCGGGCCGAGACCCTCTACAACACGCTGCAGGGAGCCCGCTGGGTGGTGTATGCCTGCGTGGCACTCAGTCTCCTGTTCTGCTGGATGTTCTTCACCGTCAAGCCAGGCCGTTGGCTTCACCACTGCCACACGGCCCTCCTCCTCCTGCTGGCGACATACGTCAGCGTGCTGGCTGTGCTGCGCTGGTGGGTGAGCGGACATGTGCCTTTAGGCAATGGCTACGAGACGATGCTCTTCATGGCCTGGGCATCCCTGCTCCTCACGCTGATGCTGTCGCGTCCCTTCCCCGTGCTGAAGGCCTTCGGTCCCGTGGCGGCCTCGCTGTGTCTGCTGGTTGCCACCCTGGCAGGCGGCACGCCGCAGGTCACGCCGCTCATGCCCGTGCTGCAGTCTCCCCTCCTCACCCTCCACGTGGCACTGGTCATGATGGCCTATACCCTCATCGCCGTCATCACGCTGCTGGCCCTGCGATGTCTGTCCCTGCGACGTAAGGTGGCGGAGCGCGAACGCCTGACAGCCCTGTCGCAGTTCTTGCTCTATCCAGCCGTGTCGCTGCTGGCCCTGGGCATCTTCACGGGAGCCGTGTGGGCCAACGTGTCGTGGGGCACCTACTGGTCATGGGACCCCAAGGAAACCTGGGCTCTCATCACGCTCCTGGCCTATGCCCTGCCGTTGCATGGTTCCCTGCAGACCTCTCCGCACTATCACCACTACACGCTGCTGGCCTTCCTGGCCGTACTGATGACCTACTTCGGTGTCAACTATTTCCTGTCGGGAATGCATTCGTACAACTAACAATGAATATATTAGTTTAGAGTAGTTCATAGTTCATAGTTCATTGAAAACGCTGAATTGTTAATCCGAAAACTTGGCGGAAAGCATATTATTTTGTACTTTTGCATCCGAAACAGAAAAAACACACACTATGAAAAAGTATCTTGGAAAGATTGTTTTGGCAGCCCTGGCAGCCTGCATGGGACTTGCTGCATGTGGTACGGACGATGACAACACACTCCTGCCACCCGATCACAACGGGAACGCAACAGACAGCACCCAAGTGGAGAACGAATTCAGACCCGACAGTACGGAACTGTGGAGCGAACGCGACGGACTCAGGATATACGGCATGATGTACCGGGATGCACGTTCATCAGGGAAGCAGCCTGCAGTAATCCTCTCCCACAGCAGTTCCCTCACCCACAAGGCCATGTCAGGCTATGCCCAAGCCATAGCCCGGATAGGATTTACCGCCGTCTGCTTCGACTTCTGTGGAGGCAGCGACAAGAGCAAGAGCGACGGGGCAACGGACTCCATGACGGTATTCACTGAGGTGGAGGACCTGCGTGCCGTGGTGCGCACCGTGCGGTCGCTGGACTTTGTCGATGAGTCACGCCTGTACCTGTTGGGAAGCAGTCAGGGTGGACTGGTGTCGGCCCTGCTGGCCGAGGAGTGCCCGGATGACTTCGCTGGCATGATACTCTTCTACCCTGCGTTCAACATTCCCGAGATGGTGAAGATGTTCAGCGGTATAGGTGGTTCGGGCAACTGGGGGGACTTCGGCGGCTGGGGTGACTTCGGCAACTGGGGGGACTTTGGCGGCTGGGGTGACTTCGGGGACTTCGGCGGCATGATGAGCATGAGTGAGGCGTACGTCAACAGCATCAAGGACTTCGACGTATGGTCGCACATAGGTACGTTCCCCAAGCCCGTGTGTATCATCCACGGCACGAAGGACATCATCGTGCCCATAGCCAATTCAGAGAAAGCCGCATCACTCTATCCCTCTGCCACCCTGCATCCCATCGAGGGTGCCAACCACGGATTCAATGCCGCCAACCTGGGCAGCATGGGCAGCCTGATGGGAGGCACAGCCGACTATGACAGTCTGGTGATACCGATTGTCAAGGAGTTCATGTGTCAATGAACAACGAACAATTAACAATAGGCTGGCGCATAAGTTTATAGGTTATAGGTTATGGGTTATAGGTTATAGGTTATAGGTTATCGAAGGGGTTAGAGTGCATGTCCTGTTGTCTTCGGGTTATAGTTCTCATCCACTATTGAGCAGCCATGAACTATAACCTCAAAAACAATAACCCTTTCGATAACCTATAACCTATAACCCATAACCCATAACCCATTCGATAACCAATAACCTATAACCTATCAACTATGAACTATGAACTCAAAATACCTCCCCATATTTGAGTACATTCAACCGTCTGCACCGGGGCAGAATCCACATTTTTGCGTATTGTCACGTAACGAAAAAACCCGTACCTTTGCAGCCGCAAAACAAAAAACGTGAAATGACAATGCTTACGACACAGAAAAAAACGAGAATGTGCCTGACCGCGGCCATCCTCACACTCACAGCAAGTACCAAGGCAAACGATGAGGACAAAGACCCACCTACGACCGTAAACATGGAAGAGATGGTGGTATCGGCCAACAAAAGCTTAGTGAGACGCAAGGATGCCGCCGTGGTGGTAAACGTTCTCAGCAGCCAGCTCCTCGAACAGGTCAACGCCCCCGACCTGGCCAAGACCCTCTCCTACCAGTCGGGGCTGCGGGTAGAGAACAATTGCCAGAACTGCGGTTTCCCACAAGTAAGGATAAACGGACTGGAAGGGTCCTATTCGCAGATACTCATCAACAGCCGTCCCATAGTGAGTTCACTGGCCGGCGTGTATGGCCTGGAGCAGATTCCAGCCGCCATGGTGGAACGCATCGAGGTGGTAAGGGGAGGCGGTTCAGCCCTGTTCGGTGCCAACGCCGTGGGAGGCACCATCAACATCATCACCAAGGATCCCAAGGCAAATGCCTTCGAAGTAAGCAACACACTGTCGCATATGGGCAGTAAGGCGTGGGAGGACAACATGGGAGCCAACGCCTCGCTGGTGGGGAATGACTACCGCTATGGCCTCACGCTCTACCAGACCTACCGCAACCGCAAGCCCTACGACCGTGACGGAGACGGATTCTCCGAACTCGGCAAACTCTCCACACACACCTTCGGTCTCCAGGGTTATTACCGTCCGACACGGCTCACCCGCATAGGTCTGGAATACCATACGACCAACGAATTTCGCCGTGGCGGAAACAAGTTCGACCTGGAGCCCCACCTCACCGACATCACCGAACAGACCCGCCACATCATCAACAGCGGAGGCCTGACCTACGACATAGGCTGGCGCGACTGGGCACATAAAGTCTCTGTATTCTCCTCCCTACAGCACGTGGACCGCAACAGCTACTACGGCGCACAGCAAGACCCCAATGCCTACGGCAAGACCAAGGACCTGACCTACGTGGGTGGTGCGACCTACACCGGGCACTTCGACCACCAGCTCTTCTCGCCCGCGCTGCTCACGGCAGGCGTGGAATTCCAACACAATGCCCTCCACGATGTCATGACGGGCTACGGCCGCGACCTGCGCCAGCAGGTCAGGATAGCCAGTGCCTACGGGCAGGGAGAGTGGGACATGGGGCGCGTCACACTGGTGGCCGGACTTCGCCTGGACGGCCATAACCTCATCGACAAACCCATCTTCAGCCCCAGGGCAAACCTGATGTGGAAAGCGACCGAGAACCTTCGCACCCGCCTGACATGGTCCACAGGATTCCGCGCCCCGCAAGCCTACGACGAAGACCTGCACGTCACGGCGGTAGGGGGCGAGGGCATGCTCATCACCCTGGCCGACGGGTTGCGGCCGGAACACTCACACAGCCTGAGCGGTTCGGCCGACTGGACATTCAGCCATGGACACTTCCTCTTCAACCTCCTGGGCGAAGCCTTCTGGACCACACTGTCCGATGTCTTCTACCTGCAACACATCGGGGTGGACAGCAATGGCAACACGCTGCAGGAACGGCGCAACGGGGACGGAGCCAACGTATATGGCGTAAACCTCGAAGCCAAGGCAGCACATGGGTCGGAATTCTCCATCCTGGCGGGCTTCACCCTACAGCGCAGTCGCTACAAGGTACTCACCGCCTGGAGCGACGACCCAGAGGTGCCGGCCGTCAGGAACATGCCCCGTACACCGGGGGCGTACGGCTATTTCACAATGAACGCACAGCCTCTCAGGCATCTCGACCTCACTCTCTCCGGCATCTATACAGGTAGGATGTACGTACCCCACTATGGTGAACAGGATGAAATGGTACACACACCCGGTTTCATGGAACTGTCTGCCAAGATAGCCTACACCTTCACCCTGGGCCGTGGACTCAGCCTGCAACTGAACGGCGGCGTACAGAACATCCTGAATGCCTTCCAGAGTGACCTCGACCGCGGTGAATTCCGCGACTCAGGCTACTTCTATGGTCCTACACAACCACGCACCCTGTTCGTGGGATGCAAAGTAAAACTATAGGTAGAAAATAAGGGCGAAAAATTAGACCCGGGTTTCACTTCCGTGAGACCCGGGTCTGACGTTCATGAGACCCGGGTCTCAAGGGTAGTAAAACCCGGGTCTCAGAAACATGAAACCCGGGTCTCAGAAAAGTGAAGGGTGGGGGTATTTGCGCTGAAACCCGGGTCTCAGGAAAGCTATCTATTAACGACTTGATTATCAACAAAACCAAAGGTTACAGAAAAACAGGCAGACAACGATTATACATTGTCTGCCTGTTATTTTGAATTCTTCGCTTATTGAGCATTTTTCAAAACTATTCGCAGTAGCAGGCATCTGCGCAGCCTGCGGCCTGCAGTTGTTTCTTGTTCCACATCCCATGGAGATTGCAGAAAGCGCGGATGCAACAGGCCTCCTCGGTCGTACGGAAGAAGACTTCGGGCTTGTCGCCCGGACGGAGTTCGCGGAAGAGGATGCTCAGGGGAGTGTGCAGTTCAATCCACTGGATGTAGTGGTCCTCGAGCATGGGGTGTGCGATGGTACCCACCTTGACCAGGTAACCACCCTCCACCTTCTCCACCACGGGCACGTGCTTCTCTTGCGAGGCATCCGTCGTATTGCCCACCATGAGTTCCATGGGCCTGCCGCAGCACACCAGTGTGCCGTGACCCTCATTCATCACTTCCGTCACATTGCCACAGACAGCGCAACGGTAGATTTCTCTTTTCTTTGTCATAATGGCTCCTTTCTTTGCTGTTCGGACGGGAATGAACCTGTCCTTAGGTTAGTAAATAGGTTTGATGTCGGATGACTTTTCTTGTCTGCAAAGATAAGAAGTTCCGAGCACCGAACCAAATTTTTCAACAAAGATTAGCGTCTTTTACATTTTGTTCAGAAAAGGCCGAGGGACACGCACCCTTCCCCTATTCTTTCTTCCTGTATTCCACGAATGCCTCCATGGCCTCGTAAGCAGCCAGACCCAGGTCCTTGTAGAGTTCGGCAAGGGCGTGGTTGCGGTCCTCACTGCGCTGCCAGAAGAGACGTTCGTCATCCCCGAGGAAGGGAGCCAGTTCCATCTGGGACTGATGCTTGAGGATGGCGTTGCGCTTCATGCGCAGTTCCTCGGGACTGATGGGCACGGCCATCTCGATGTGCTCTATCTCCCACTCGGCCCAGGCACCACGGTACATCCACACGCGGCAGTCGGAAATCCACTCAGCACCGGCCTCACGCTCTGCCTCGTAGGCTGCCAGTACGGCATCAGTGCAGACACGGTGCGTGCCATGCGGGTCGGCCAGGTCGCCTGCCACGAAAATCTGGTGGGGCTTGACCTGGGCGAGCAACTGGCGCACTATCTCCACGTCCGCCTCGGTGAGCGGGTTCTTCTGGATGCGACCCGTCTCGTAGAAGGGAAGGTTGAGGAAATGCACATGGTCGTAGGACAGTCCGTTGTAGAGACTGGCAATGCGTGCCTCGCCACGGCGGATGAGTGCCTTGATGTCCAGGACCTCAGCACTGTCTATGTCGCCCGTCTTCTTCTGCTTTACGGCATCAAAGAGGCCGTTCACCAGGGTATCGGTCTTCTTGCCGGCGCAGTCGAAACGCTTGTTGAAACCGGAGATGAAGTGCAGGAAACGATATACCTCCTCGTCATCCACGGCAATGTTGCCGCTCGTCTCGTAGGCCACATGCACGTCATGCCCCTGCTTGACCAGACGCTGCAGCGTGCCACCCATGGAGATAACGTCATCATCGGGATGGGGAGAGAAGACCACGACGCGCTTGGGGAAGGGCGTGGCCCGCTCGGGACGGTAGGTGTCGTCGGCATTGGGCTTGCCGCCAGGCCATCCCGTGATGGTGTGCTGGAGGTCGTTGAAGATGCGTATGTTCACATTGTAGGCCGAACCATAGACGGCCAGCAGTTCGCCCAGACCATGCTCGTTGTAGTCCTTGTCGGTAAGCTTGAGAATGGGCTTGCCCGTCTCACGGCAGAGCCACACGATGGCCGAACGCGTCAGCTTGGAGTCCCACTCACAACTCGTCACGAGCCAGGGACGCTGGATGCGGGTCAGCTTGGCGGCAGCGTCCAGATCGACATAGACCTTGGTGTTGCTGTGCATCTGCAGGAAGGAGGCCGACATTTGGTCGGAAATCTCACCCTCCACGGCACGCTGTATGACATCGGCCTTCTGTCCGCCCCATGCCAGGAGGAAGATGTTCTTGGCCGAACGGATGGTGCTGACACCCATGGTGATACCACACACGGGGACATCGCCGGCTCCGTCGAAGGTCTTGGCAGCCTCACCGCGGCTGGTGGGGTCGAGGAGCACCAGTCGAGTATGACTGTTGCGCTGCGAACCCATCACGTTGAGGGCTATGTTGCCTGCCAGTCCCACGCCCAGCACCATGACGTCGATGCCTCCCAGCTGGGCAATGCGTTCCTCGTAGTTGTGGCAATACTCCACGACATACTCCTGGGGGATGGAACCGTTGATGTTGTAGATGTTGCTCTTCGGCACGTTGACCTTGTTCAGGAAGAGTTCCTCGAGGTTGCGCAGGCAGCTGTTGGGCTGGTCCTTGGGGATGGGGTAGTACTCATAGACGGTGAAGACGATGACGTTGTGGAAACTCAGTCCCTCCTCCTCGTACATGTGTATGAGTTGGCGGAAGAGTTCCTGGGGGGTGTTGCCTCCCGTGAAAGCCAGCACGCAGGAGCGGTAGTCTGCCTGCTTCTTGCGGATGATGCGGGCAATGTCCTCAGCCACCTTGCGCGAGGCTTCCTCGCTGGTGGCATAGATGTCGGTGGGAATCTTCTCGAAACGTGTCAGTACGCTACGCTCGATGTTGTCGCTCGGGCGGTAATACCGCGTGGGTATGTTGCCCAAAGAAATCTGGTTGCTGAGATTAAGGTTCATGGTTCTTAGTTCTTAGTTCATGGTTCTTAGTGCATAGTGCATAGTTGAGAGAGGTCTGCCTAAAGGCTAGCCGTACTAGCCACTCTAGTTTAGCTAGTCAGACTAGCTTTACTAGTTATGCTAGTTCTACTAGTTATGCTAGTTTTACTAGTTATGCTAGCCTTACTAGTTATGCTAGTTATACTAGTTGTACTAGTTTGACTAGTCAGCTCAAAAATAGAAACCGAAACCAATGCGCAGGCCCACCTTGCTGCCGGCAGAGAAGTGGTTGAGGCAGAGGTCGTAATAGACGGAGGGCTCCACGCTGACATGGTTGTTGAGATAGAAGCAGTAGCCCACCTCGGGAGTCAGGTCGAGGTAGTCTCCCTTCTCGCGGTTGGCATGCTCGTACTTCAGTCCGCAGGCCAGATAGAGTCCGTTCTGGCGGATGTAGTAGCGTGCGCCCGCACCGATATTCACATTGTTCACGTCATTGTCCTTGCCCTTTACATACTGATGGTCGTAGCCGAAGCGGCCATAGAGCATCCAGGCATCCTGGAGGAAATAGCCGGCCGTGGCATCCAGTCCGAAAGTGAACTTGGCATCCTTGCTGTAGGACATGTTCAGTCCTGACAGGGAAGCATTGACATACTTGGTACCTTTCTCGAACTGTGCCGAGACACCCAGGCTGCAGACAGCCAGAAGAAGAGTGAGAATGGTTTTCTTCATATCCTTGTTCTTTTTAAGATGATGTATTCCATGTACTTTCTCTCGCAAAGGTAGCAATAAAAACAAAAACCGCCAAAAAATAATGGATTTTTTAACAAAGAATAGCAGCATAACCCATTGTCATCCGTAAGTTAATCTCCACACAGGGGTGCAAGGTGCCTTTGCCCAGGTACATCATATCCACACCCAAGGGGCCCTGGTAGGCTGTACCGATGAGTTCACCGAGCCTCTCCTCCAGTGCCGTGCGCAGGATGTGGAAGAGGTCTTCCTCCACGCGTTGCAGGAGCCACCCCACCTTCTCTTCCTCCGTCCAGAGGCGGTTGCCGGCGTATGCACCATTGGGATGGGTCTCGAAGAGGGAGAGACCGCGGTATTGCACGCTGCCCTGTCCGTCACTCCAGAACTCCATGGCCAGGTCGTGCTGCTTGTCGTAGAGAGGTTCCACCACCACGCCGCCCTGTCCCTCCAGGATGCGGCGGCACCAGCCCATCAGCGTGTCCTCGCGCCCCCCCTGTCCGTAGCGCAAGCCCTTGCCGCTCCCGCTCCAGGGTGCCTTCAGGATGGTACGGGGCCACTGGGCCAGGGCCTGGCAGACAGCCGTCATGTCACGGCAGAAGAGGGACTCGCCACACAGGCGGTCATCAAGGGCCACCAGACGGGGCAGCAGTTCTACGGCCCGCTCACGGCTGCTCAGCCTCCGTATCTCTGCCAGCTGCGAGGCGTCAGGAAGGAGAGCGGGGGGAATGCCCATGGCCTGCAACCGATGGCAGGCTGCCGGACTCCATCCCCAGGGACGCACCTCGGTGACCCGGGGCAGGACTTCGTGCAGGGGCACATAGTGTCCCTCTCCCATCCCTGGTTGTTCCGTCCACATCCCGACACGCTGGGGAGGTCGTTCCACGACCCACACCCCCTGCTCCGTAAGCACGCCATCCCCGGGCTGTGCCCAGCAGGCAGGCAGCAAAGCCTTCTCCTGCATCATGCGGCGTATCGATGCAGGGGGCGTATAGCCTGGCTCACCATTGGCCAGTGCCATGTCATTGTCAGCGTTGAAATAATGGAGAAGCATGGGAGGTAATCAATTAACCCTCACCTCCCCCTCCTCAGTGATGACGAGTCCGGACTGGGGGAAGTCCTGCTGGGTGAGGGTGCTGATGTTTTTGGCTGCCGCGTGCGTGTCGTCCCGGCGAGGGCCGGCACCCTTGACCTGACGGAAGGAGTATATGTGACCTTGCTGGAAATGGCCGGTGGAAGCATCCAACTGTACCTGGAGCAGGGGGGCCAGACCCGTGGCACCTGCCGTACTCATGCGGAATGGCGCACAGAAATTGCCCAGGCTGTAGGCGATGAGATGTCCCTTGTAGAGTTCCATGGCCCGGGGCACATGGGGACCATGGCCCACCACGATGTCTGCTCCGCCGTCTATGCACTCATGGGCAAAACGATACACGTCGCCCCGGTTCTCACCCAGGAAGATTTCCTTCTTGCGGGGCACGTGGCAGGCAGAAGTGCCCTCGGCACCTCCGTGGAAAGAGACCACCAGGATGTCGCAATGGGGACGCAGATGACGGATAAGGGAGTCGCGGCTTACGGGGTCGTTGACATCCAGCGTGTTGCCACACGAGGCAGCAAAGGCCAGGTAGCCATACCTCACCCCATGGCGTTCCATCACCACCTCCTCGGCCAACCCTTTCTGACCGCTGACCTGCACGCCCACGCTGCGGAGGTTCTCCACCGTGAGGCGTCGTCCCGTGGGACCGAAGTCACCCGCATGGTTGTTGGCAACCCCCATGGCATCAAACCCAGCCTCTGCCAGACGCCGGGCATGGTCGCCCGGCATACGGAAGATGAAGCAGCGGCTGGTGGCCGTCATCTTTTTCTTCACCTCCCCTGCCGTACCATAGTAGCAGGCTCCCTCCAGGTTGCCGATGGCAAGGTCTGCCCCACGCAGGATGTCGGCACAATCCACGAAGAGGGAACGGCCGCGGTCGCGCGTCACATAGCTGCTGTCGGGGAAGTTCGTACCCATGAGTACGTCACCCGTGAAGGCCAGCGTGACACTCCTGGGAGATGAGGTGGAACGTTCCTCCCCTACACCATCCCGGGATTCCTGCGTAGGACCACTCGTCTCCTTCGGGACATTCTTCACTCCTGCTTCCTTGGCCGTCGAGGACTGGCAGGAAGAAAACAGGAAGACCGTCTGCAGACACACTGCCACGGCCAGCATCGGTAACTTATATTTCATGGCTGTTTCATTATTGAATTGGTTTCATTCACGCTTCCACACCTCTATTCACGCTTCCACACCTTGGCTACGACATGGGAGAGCCCCGACCGTTGCAGGGTACGTACCAGGTACCAACCCGGCTGCAGGGAGTCAAGACTCACGACAGGGGCGTAGGGACCCGTGCGCAGGATGCGACCCTGGAGGTCGGTCACGGCATAGTATTCCGCCTGACTGGGAGGTAGCGTCACCTGAGCAGCGTCATCCACACAGATACCTCCAAGGCGTGCCACAGCCTTTCCCCGCTCCGGGACAGCCTCATCGCGGGCTGCAGGAAGTGGGAAGGCACTCTCGTTGCCGAAACGGTCCATGGCCGTGACAAGGAGGTGGTAGCCGTGCTGTTC
>CALZGT010000052.1 GCA_945787235.1 uncultured Prevotellaceae bacterium | reverse complement strand
GTCATGCACCTCTGCATCGGAATCGTGATAGGTGAGTCCTTCTTCGCCCTTGTCAAAGTCCTCGGCCTCGATGGTGCCGGGCACCTGGTGGCTCTTGAAGGGTGTACGCTTGGCCGTCACGGTGAGGCTGAGCGAGGCCAGGGCACTCTCCCTGCCCTCTGTGTCTATGGCAGCTGCGGTGAGGGTCACGGTACCCTTCTCAGAAGGCGTGTAGGTACAGGTATAAGGGGCTTCCGTGAGACTCTTGACCAAGGCTCCGTCGGCATAGACCTTCACCTGCTTGATGTCCGTTCCCTCGGGGGCTACGGCCTCGGCGGTAATCTCCACGGGGGTACCTGCCATGGCTTTCTTTTGGGAGGTAGTGAGTTTCACCTGGAGCTCTTCATTGAGTTCCACTCGGGTGAGTTTGAAGTAGTCGAGGTTCGTAACATACTGGCTGGCACCACCCGTGATGGAGAAACGGAGTATCTGCCTGCCTTCTGTGAGGGGAAGGAGCAGTCGGCCGTAAGAACTCTTGTAGGTAGTCCATGAACCGGTCTTGGCGAGGAGGGTCTTCTCGGGCGTGAGGAGCACCTGTCCCTCGGGGGTGGTCAACTGGAAGTTGAAGCAGGTACCTGCCTCGGGAGCAGAATAGCGTATCTCGTAGGCATAGAGTCCGGATTCCTTGACGTCGAGGGTATATTCCATCCACTCGCCCACCTCGGTATAGCCAACGGCATACTGGGTACCTCCCTTGACGATGTCAATGCCAGTGGCATCGGTGCGGAAGGAGGCTGCATCGCCCTGCTTCTGACTGTTGTTGTCATGGAAGGCTATGCCGTCGGCACCCTTGTCGAACTTCTCAAACTGGATGGTGGTACCGGGAACGGAGGGTACGATGCTGGAGTAGGGAGAACGGGGATTGGCCACGTTGACAGACCCATAGCGCGTCCAGGTGAACCCATCGGTGCAGGTGACCACGGCCTTGAGTTCCTTGGTACCCGTCGTGGTGGGGGTATAATCTGCCACGTACTCTCCGGCCTCGTTGGTTTCTGTTAAGGTAGCAAGGAGGGCGTTGGCGGCATAGAGTTCTATCTTTTCGATGGTCTTCGTACGCATCCTGGCCCGAACGGTAATCTGGCTGGTGTTGTTCTTCTCGATATAGGGGCTCTGGGGCCTGATATACACTGAGGCTTCCTTCTTCATGCCGGGGAAGGGACTGGTAGCCTTCTTGGCTGCATCGCTCTGCATGTATTCGCGCAGCCAGGTCATGGCCGGACGGTCCTTGCCGTCACGGATGATACCGGAATTGCCATCCGTGGTCCAGGTCTTGCCGTAGATATAGCCCCACAGGGTAACACCGGCCACGTAGTCGGCCTCCCACATGTAGGGTATCTGCTCCTTGTAACGCTGGAGCTGCAGATTGTCATCGCTGGTGCCGATGTCGTACTCCGTACTGTACATGGGCATCTTGAGGGCATTCTGTATCTTCGTCATCGAACTCTTGAACTTGTCGAAGGAGCAGTCGGTGAGGTCATGGCTCTGGCAACCGTAGGCATCGACGGGGGCTCCGGCATTGCGCAAGGCTTTCACCAGGTCAATGTACTGGTCGGTGTCCCACTGGAAGGTGTTGAAGTCGTTGTAGATGAGGATGGCATTGGGCCAGCGTTCGTAGGCCAACTCAAAAGCCTTGACGAGCCAGTCGTAGCCCGTCACACCCGTTCCGCCCAAGGCCTCTATAAAATAAGGTGTACCGGCCTGGTGTCCCGTGACGGCCTCGTTGACCACGTCGATGAGTTCGAGGTTGGGATAGTGCTTCTTCACCTCGTCCATCCACTGCACAATCTCCTTGTAGCGCTGCTCGGGCGTCTGGCTTTCCAGCCACTTGGGGTACTGGGCACCCCAGATCAGGGCATGGAACTTGAAGGGGAAGTTGTGGTTCTTGGCGTAGTTGTAGGCATTGTCCGAACCACCCCAGTTGAAGGAGTTGTTGTTGCCTTCTATCGAGGCCCACTTCGACTCGTTCTCACAGGTAATCTGATTCCACAGGGTGTAGTACTTCTCGTTGCCGTAATCTACGTTGTAACTCGTGGTGATGTTACCCAGAAACTTGTCGGGATTGGAGGAAAGCTGCGCCCTGGCAGGCCCTGCGGAGAGGGCCATGGCCAGGAACGCGTATGCTGACAACCGTTTGTATCTCATGTCGTTGGAATATTAGTTAATAAGAAAGACCTTGTCCTGCTCCTTGTAGCGGGCGATCACCTTGGCACGACCACTGGAGATGGGACTTACCTGGAAGGTGACTGAGGGGTCATCGGACTCAGCCTTGATGACACTCTTGTCGGTGAGACGGCCATAGAGCTGGTAGTGGTTCGTCTGGGTGTAGCCGTTCAGGTTGGTGCTGAGGATGGCCGCAGCAGGAATGGTGAGGGCCTGACCATCGACGGTGATGCGTACCTGAGGTACCTTGGGAGCCGCGGGGGTCTGGGTACGTGAGGCAAAGGCAATGCCGTGGAGGTCACAGAGTCCATAGGGACGCTGGGAAGCCTGCTGGGGACGGCCCCAACGGTTCTGCTGCTGGGGCTGTGCCACCTCGGGACCTTCGACAACGATATATACGGCATGCTTGCCGCTGAGTCCTTCTACCTGGGGCACAGCCACGCTGTGGGTGGTACGCTGGCCGCGCTTGGGACTCTTCACCTCAATGCGCCCCACCTCCTTGCCGTTCCAGGTGGAGTTGGCATAAGGACCGTCGAGCATGACCTTTAGGGTGAAGGGCTGGCCGCTCACCTCGGTGACATCAATCAGGATGCGGGTGTCATCACCCTTCTGGGTACCCTGGAAGGCCTTGCAGCCCTTGGTATCCTGGGCCAGACCTCCAAATCCGATGTACTTGAAGCCCACAATGGAGCCATTGCGCAGACCGGCCATGTCCATGGAGTTGTTCCACACGTCACGCTGGTCCTGCATGGCATTGTGGTCGTTGACATAGCAGGCAATACCGGCGGAGTAGTACTGGTAGGGAGGCAGACCGAATATCTGGAATCCCTCGGAGGTCACCTCGGCACCGGTGTAGTGGTCACCGTTGGTGGCCTTGGCACTCCATTCCTGGTCGGGGGCGTATGGGTCATAGCCCACGATGCGTACCTGACCGCCCTTGGCTACGGGTTTCTTGTCCCACTCTATCTTCACGGGGGCTACCATGGTCTGACGGGCATTGCCGAAACCACGGGGTGGACGGTGGTAGAAGACGTACCACTGACCGTTGATTTCCTGCAGCGAACCGTGGGTGTTGTGACCCCAGTTGGTGGTGGTCAGGGCACTGCCGTCCTCGTTGAGGACTACGCCGCGGCTATCTACGAGCACACCGCCGGAACGCCAGGGACCAAGAGGGGAATCACCGTAGGCATAGCGGAGGGCGGAGTTGGTGCTGCCCAGGCCATAGTCGGGACCGGAATAGCCGGAAAAGACCATGACGTACTTGTTGCCGACCTGACGGATGGAAGAGGCTTCGAAGAAGTTGAACTCACCGGGATTCTGTCCCTTGTAGAGGGCGGGATATTCCGTACCCTTAGGGTCGCGCACCTCACCGTAGCGGCTGGAGGCGGGGATGAAATAGTCGTGTATCTGGGTGCCGGGACGCACGCTGTACATGGTGTTCTGGTCAAGTTCGGCCGCGGTGGAGTGCTGGAAACCGTAGAAGACATAGGCACGGAAGCCCTTGTCGAAGTCCTTGTCCTTCTTGTCCGTGACGGGCTCTACAAAAACGGAGGGGTCAAAGTCAATCATGCTGCCCTCTACACACTGGCGTTGGTCGGCCGTGAGGTTGATGGGAGTGAAGGGACCGTCGGGACGGTCGCCCTTGCACACCATGGGCACGCGGCGCCAACCGCGAGAGTGGGGATAGAGGTAGTAGGTCTTCTTGCCGGTGGCCTTGTCCTTAACCTCCACCAGGTCGGGGGCAAACATGGTGTCCCACTGGCCATCTACGTAATGGGTGAAGATGGCTCCCTCGTCACGCCACTGGCTGAGGTCTTCCACGGGGGCGGACCACATACGGATGTCGGGACCACAGTATTCGGTGTTCTTCACGTCGTGACTGCCGATGATGTAGGCACGCATCTTGCCGGGATGGTCGGGGTCTTCGAACACGCGGGGTTCACCATCGGGTACGTGCTCCCAGAGGGGCAGGTAGGGATTCTGGGCCTGGGTGGCCGATGCGAACATCATGGCCAGGGCTGTTGCAATGTGTTTTTTCTTCATTTTCATTTTTGATATTTGTTGGATTATGATAGTTGTTTCATGAGGAAAAGAGGCGCAATGCACATTTTTGCGTGCAAAGATACAGTAAAAAACGCTAAAAAGACACTAAAAATGTATCATAGACTGTCGAAATTTGTTATTATGTTACATTTTTGATAGTAGAAATGAAAAATATTGTTAACTTTGCAGTGTAATAAGTTCAAAAGACATGAAAAGCATATACCGAATCACTACTACACTACTCACCTTTTTTCTGCTCGCACCATGCACACTTGGACAGACCAACCGGCTCTATACCACACGCCAGGGACTCGTCACAAGCGACATCACGTCGCTCTGTGTCGATAGCCGCGGACTGGCATGGCTGGTGGGAAAGAACTCTGTGGGGTACTTCGACGGACAACAGTTCCACTATATCCCCGTCACCAACCCCGAGACGGGGCATCCTTTCTTCAGTGCTGCCAAGGGCATCAAGGAAGACAAGGAGGGCAACTTCTGGATAATGAGCAACCGGGGACTCTACCACCTGGATGTGCACACACAGAAATTCAAGTATGTCTCCTTATGGGATTCGGAGAAGGAAGCGGGGTATGCCGCCAGCCAGATGCTCGACATACCGGGAATGCCCCACACACAGCTCATCGTCACGGACGGCCAGGGGGTGCATTATTTCGACACGGAGAAAATGGAGGTCAAGGTGGAGGAAACGGCAAAACTGCAGGAGGCCGCCAGGGATGGATTCATCGTATGTGCGGGAGTGGATCACAAGGGACGTATCTGGATGGACCGCATACGCAAGGAACTGGTATGCATCGACAGCAAGACCTTCAAGGAGTACCCCATACGCATGACACCCGAGGTGCATGCCGTCATTTCTTCGGTCAACGTACAGGATATAATAGAGGTACGCGCGAGAAAAGCCATCTACTTCGCCACGCGCAGTGGGTTGCTCAAGTACGACGAGAAAAGCAACGAAATCAGCCTGCTGCCTGCCACGCAGGGCAAGAATTTCCGCACACTGCTATATACCCAGGCCGGCGAACTGCTGGTGGGAAGTGACAGCGAGGGCATCTGGATTGTGGACGAGCAGGACAGGGCTTCACGCTATGAGGTCAAGGACCAACTCTTCGACCTGTCTCTGGGAAAGGTGACCGACATGGTGCAGGACGAAGAGGGCAACATTCTCGTATCGCTCCTGCAGAAGGGACTTCTCGTCATCCCGTACCGCAAGGATCAGTTCCGCTACCATGCCGTCTCTCTCTACGGCAACGACCGCAACACGTCCAGCATCACCTCTATAGCCATCGACAGCCACAAGAACTACTGGATAGGAACGGACGGAGCCGGCGTATTCACCACCGACGGGATGCGCATGGCGACGGTTCACCCGGCCAGCGAGGGACTACGCTCCCTCCAGGTGCAGGCTGTGGTGGTGGACAAGCATGACGGGGTGTGGGCTGGCACCTACGGAGGGGGCGTACAGTACCTCGAAGGGGGCACGTTCACCTCACCTGCCTTCCTGGACAACATTCGCCATGCCAACGTGAAGAGTATGACATACGATGCGGCACATCACCTGGTCTTCGCCGCCACCAACGGCACGGGGGTCTTCCAGATAGACCCGGAACAGAAGACTTGCACGAAGGTGAATTTCGACGGGGCCAGCGAGTGGACGGCCTGCATCTACATGGATGATGACAATACGCTCTGGCTGGGGGATGTATCGCAGGTGTATTACTACAACACCAAGTCCAACATGAAACGCACCATCAAGCGTGAGATGCTGGAGGGGGCACCTACCTGTTTCATCACCACGGGGAAAGGAACTGAGAAACGGGTGCTCATTGGTACGGAGGAGGGCATCCTGGTCTATTACCCCGCCACGGGTAAAGCGAAGAAGATACTGGACGGCATCAGCTTCACGAGTTTCAACCAGACAGAGGATGACATCTGGGCAGCAGCCACACAGACGGTGTTTGCACTCGACAAGAAGACACTGAAGGCCACACCCTATACGTCCTTCGGAGGTTTCTTTGTGGGGGAACTGCACCAGGAATCGACCCTCAACAACGGAGCGGGGAACATGCTCTTCGGCTGTGACAACGGTATCATCTGCTTCGACCCGGATGCCATCCGAAAACAAAGGAAACTGACCACTCCCATCCTCTTTACCAGTCTGTATGTCAACGGACAAAAGATAAACTACAGCGACAGTACCAGCTACCTGGACAGCCACATCCTGCAGGCAAAGAAGATAACGCTGCCCGTTGAGGAGAATTCCTTCCGCATCACCTTCAGCCTGCCGCACCTGAGCTCGCCCACGCAGATTCACTACGAATACATCCTGCAGGGGCATGACAAGGACTGGGTACGGAACAGTCAGTGTGAGGCATCCTACAGCAACCTTCCCTCAGGACGCTACACGCTACGCGTAAGGGCGTATATCGAAGGAAACTATGACAATGCCATGGAGAAGAGCATAGAGGTAGTGGTATGCGCCCCCTGGTTCAGGACACGACTGGCATACGGCATCTACCTGCTCATCCTGGTAGGCATAGGAATGATGGCCAGGAGGGTCATCCTTGCGCGACGCAAACAGCAACAGGAACTCCGTGACGCCAGACAGAACGAGGAAATCAAGGAGGCTAAACTGAAACTCTTCACGAGCATCACGCACGAACTGCGTACGCCACTCACCATGATTATTTCTCCCCTGAAGCAACTCACCACGATGTACGAGAATATCCTCCAACGAGAGGAAACGGCGAAGAACAGCGCAAGGGTAAAGGAAATCAACGAGGTGCTGACGAACCTGAACGTCATGAACCACAACTGCAACAGGTTGCTGGACATCGTGAAGCAGATTACGGACATAAGGAAGATTGACGCGGGGCAGTTCAAACTGCGTTTCCAGGAAACGGACATCTGTGCCTACATTCGCAACATTGCCACGTCTTTCCTGAGCGTGGCGCAAATCAAGCACATCAACTTTACGGTACAGGACAGTGAGCGGGTCATCAACGTGTGGATTGACCCTCTGCACTTCGAGAAGATTATCGTCAACATCCTCTCCAACGCCTTCAAGTTCACGCCCGATGGAGAGCGCATACAGGTGCGCAACGAGATAAAGGGCAACGAACTGGAAATAAGCATCTTCAACGGAGGCAAGCACATCAGCCAGGAGGATATGGAACATATCTACGACCGATTCTACCAGGCGGCGGAGGGCAAGCACCACAGGGGCTCAGGCATCGGACTCAACCTGGCTCATGAACTCGTCATCCTGCACCATGGCACCATCACGGCACGCAACGTGGAACCGTATGGGGTGGAGTTTGTCATCACACTGCCCCTGGGACATGAGCACCTCAAGGAGGAGGAGATGGCTGACAGTACCCAGCAGGATCTGGGGGAGGAACTCTCTGTGCTGGAGGAAAACCGCGAAAGCATCCACACCAACGTCACGAACCTCACCACGGAAACGGAGACGGAAGAGGGGGCGGTGAAAGGCAAGGGAACAACGGGACGCAAACCTGACTTGCTCATCGTAGATGACAACAAGGACATTCTGGACTACCTCAAGAGCGAATTGCAGGATGACTATGCCATCACGCTGGCTTTCAGTGGTAACAGTGCCTGGAACATGATTCTCAAGAACCGACCCGACATCGTGCTCACGGACATGATGATGCCGGACGGCAACGGCATAGAATTGTGCCAGCGCATCAAGGGGAACCCGGAGATGGACCACATTCCGGTCATCATGCTCACGGGTGAAGGGGATGAGAGGATTGAATTGAAGAGCCTCGAACTCTATGTGGACCATTACCTGCAGAAGCCTTTCAACATCTCCATACTGAGGGGTACGCTCCAGCAGGTGCTCAAGGTGCGCGACAGCATGAAGAAGCACTTGCAGCGCAGCGACATGAGCGGGGACTTCGACAATGTTGAAATGGACTCTGCGGAAGAGAGACTCTTCCAGCGCATCAATGAGACGCTCTTGACTCACCTGGATGACTCGGAGTTCGGCGTACAGGAACTGGCCGACGAGGTGGGTATCAGCCGCGTACACCTTAACCGCAAGATGAAGGATAAGTTCGGACTTTCTCCCAACGTATTCATAAGGGCTTACCGACTCAAGCAGGCGGCTTACCTGCTGGTTCACAACAAGGTGAATGTCAGCGAGGTAGCCTACCGCGTAGGATTCTCCACACACTCCTACTTCAGCAGTTCCTTCCGTGAGTATTTCGGCATGTCACCCAAGGACTTCGTAATTACCTACGAAGACAAGGCGGATGACCCGGCCTTCAAAAAACTGCTGGAATAGGCTACATGAACTGACAATTTCACACGAACCCGGGCCTCTCTTTTTGGAGACCCGGGTTTCAAGTTTCTAAGACCCGGGGTTCATCTTGCTGAGACCCGGGTCTCAGAAACTTGAAACCCGGGTCTTACAGGGTGTGAAGGGTGGGTCTCAGAGCAATGAAAGGTGGGTGTTTCTACAATGGACTGCACAAGAGTGAACGAGAGTAAACGGAAAAATCCAACTTTTTCTTTAGCCAGATGAGCAATGATGAGCTTGCTCAGTCATTGCCATGGCGAGAAAAAGAAGGATGAAATCCAACTTTTTTAGTACTTATATATATACATATACGCGCGCGAGAAGAGTTTTTACTTATAGAAAAGAAAGAATAAGAAGATGGATATTATCAACAAACAAAGTTGTAATATGCCATGCACTCTCATGCACCCTTTCGGCTCCAACAGGCTTCGTCCATCCATCCAGCCCTATTTTATATATAGGGCTGGATGGATGGACTGAGTGCCTGCGGATTTTTTTGTATTTCCGGACTAAGGGATATGACTTAGCGTGAGAGTGCTCTAAGCCACTTTTCGTAGAGAGGGAAGAGACGCTCGGGACTGGTGACGTACCAGGCATACCCGTTGCGGCGCTCATGGTCGATATCCTCCACGTGTGAACGGGGAAAACCGTCACGACCGCAGAAAAAGGGCAGGCAGGTGTCGAGGTCATAGAAACGGGACCACAGTCGTGGACATCCTTCCGAAGGGGAGGAGGTGGGAGCACAGGGAGCCATGCGGTAATCCTCACGTCCTTGCGCATCGGTGAACCGTTTCTTCTGGATGCCGGAAATGGCGTTTGCCCGGAACCATCGCATGGATCCCTCTACGGCATGACGAATGGAGTCGGAGGGAGTGGGCAGTGTCATCAGGAATTTCACTATGTCGGCACTCTCAGCCGAGACGAAGGAGGGAAGCTCGAAGGCTCGTGCACCACAGGGAGCCAAGGTGACGGAGTCGTGCTGCTGGCACCACACGGTGGGATGGCCGTCTCGCACTATCTGGCAGCGGAGGATGCAGCGGATGCCTCGTTGAAAGGCTTCTTCACAGAGGTGCGAGAGGGTGTCGGGAAGAAGGGTGAAAGGGACATTGCGACGGGAGGCATCACGCAGCAGACTGAGGGCATTGAGCATGGCATTGTCGTTGAAGGTAATCTGCCCGTGGTAATGGTCGCGACGGGGATAGTACTGGGGAAAGCCTCCGTTGGCATACTGCATGTCCAGCAGGTAGCGGATGCCGCGAAGGGCGGCTGCAAGGGAGGTTTCTGCGGTCGGCTCACCGGGATGTAGGCTAGCATAGCGGAGGAGGAAGCGTATCTCGGTGATGGTGGCATGGTTGTCAATGGTACCAAGGAGGACATCCTCGGGATGCGCCTCACGATGCCTGAAGAAATTGATGTTCTTGCCCCAGGCCCCTGTGGGGAGCTGGGAAGCCAGGACATTGTGGAGGGTGGCATCACACGAGTCGGAAAAGAAAAAAGAGTCAGGCAGGCGAGGTGCCTGCTTGACCCAGTTCTTATAGTCCTGCGCCGTGAGTGGCAGGGCGATGAGAAGCATCACCACTGCGACTGACGGTCGTAGGAAAGCAGTGATCAGCTGTTTCATCATTCCCAATAGAGAATCTGTTTGTTGATGTTCCACTTGTGGTCTTTGGGGAAGTCGTCACCCTCCCAGGCTTTCTTGCTGGTCCACTTCTCGGGGGCATCGGTCCAGAAGGGATCGTCGGCGGGCAGACCCAGGGGCATGAAGGAGAGGCTGGTCATGTAAAGGGAACCGTTGTTGGTGTACCAGTCGGCCACGTTGGGATGACTGCCTACGAAACCGATGGTGAGATAGCCGTCCTCGGTGAAGTTGCTCTCACCGATGCCGTCGAACATGCGGTGCATCACGGCAGTGAGACCGGCACGCACCTGACCGTTGGTGAGTTCCTTGGGCAACTGCTTGCGCCAAGCCAGCTGGGCCAGGGGCTGCATCACGGCCATACGGTAGGGAATGCTGCGGCCTACAACGGGGAAGGTTCCTTCGGGCGAGATGAAACGCTCCAGGATGACGCCATACTTCTGCATGCGCTTCAGGGCTTCCTTGTAGCGGTAGTCTGCACCCTCGTTGCGCCCCGTAGCGGGCACGTAGGTACGCACGGTCCAGTTGTCATTGCCACGCTTCTGGCGTATCATCTCCAGGCACTCCAGGTACATGGGCTGGATGACATAGGAGTTGTAGTAGTCGAAGGCAAAGGAAGGGCCGTCGCTGTACCAGCCGTCGCCCACGTACCACTCTTCTATCTTCTCCATGGCACGATGGATGCGGTAGGCATCATACTGGCCACCGGCCTTCATGATGAAGCATTCCTCCATGGCGCAGAAGAGCAGCCAGTTGGTGTAGCAGGGGTCATAGCGGCGGAGTCCCTGCAGTTCCTTGATGTATCGCTGCTTGGTGACTTCGTCCAGGGGTACCCACAGGGCATCGTAGGCACGATAGAGGCTCTCTACGACGTAGGCAGCATCAACCAGGGTCTGGCCACCGCTACTCCAACCCAGATAGTCGGGATTCTCGGGATCTACGGCATTAGCGTAGGCTTTCAGGGCCCATTCGCGCAACTGCTTGCGCTGCTTTCCTTCGGGGGTGTCGTCATCGGGAAGGGCAAGCCAGGGGGAAATACCTGCCATGAGACGGCCGAAGCACTCCATGTAGGCCACCTTCTTGTCTCGGTTGTCCCAGGTGGGGGACAGTTCCAACTTCATGTTCTTCTGCAGGGTGCCGTTGGCCATGTTCTCCAGCACGGGAGCTGCCATCTTGTAGGCCAGGGACGACCAGTAGAGGCGGTCGCTGGCTCCATCACCGAGGGGATTTTTCACTTCCTTCTTGCCCTTGGCAAAGGCCAATACGGGGCAGAGAAGCAGAATCAGGATGAGTGTCTTTTTCATTATCAGTTAGTTTTTTGGTTATTGATGTGGCTGCTGTTACTCCGTCATCTCTCCCATCACGGTCAGTCTTACGACCTCAGTGACGGCGTTGGAACGGATGGTAATAGTCTTGCTGAACTTACCGGGGAACTTTCCCGTGCCATTGTAGGTGACTTCGATGGTATCCTTCTCACCGGGCTTGATGGGTGTCTTGGGATAGTTGGGCACGGTACATCCGCAACTGGCCATGGCGGCATGGATGACGAGGGGAGCCGTACCGTTGTTGGTAAACGTGAAGTAACACTTGCGCACAGGGTCGGAAGCGGGAAATTTGCCAAGGTCGCAGGATAACTTATCGAAAAGAATCTTGGCGAAATGGTCTTTGGGATTGGAGGATGACTGCACCTTGACGCTCTGCTGGATGGTCGTGGCAGGAACGGAGTTACCGGCCACTGCGGGAACCATCAGGAGCGAACCCATAAGACATAAGAAAAGAAACGACTTTTTCATTTTGATGATATTTATAAAAACAAATTCTCCGCAAAAATACTGCCTTTTTTCTAATTTTACACCTTAAAGGGGTTGAAAATGCGTCTTTTTTTTGTTTTTTTGACATAATACATCTAACTTTGTGCATAAAGAATAAAAATATGATAGTATTCAACACCACATACACCATGCCCAACGAGGACGCAAGGAACTTCGTGATATGGGCACATCAGGCATACATGCCCAAGGCCACCTCTACCCTACTGCTGAAGAACGGAAGGCTGCTCAGGGTGCTCTCGCACAAGGATGAGGAGACGGAGTGTTTCAGCCTGCAGTTCGAAGTGGAGTCAACGGCCATATTGCACAAATGGTACCAGGAGACGGGGAAGGAACTGAACGAGGAACTCCTCACGCTCTTCGACAAACGGATCACGGGCTTCTCCACCATCCTGGAGGTCATCGACGGGGAATGAACCGCAGGAGGCATGCACAACAACAGGGCCGACAGGAGGCTCGACATCAGGTATTAGACATTAGGTATTTAGGTATTAGGTAACGAAATGAACGACAAGACGGAAAAAATCATCCTCGGCATTGACCCTGGCACCAACCTCATGGGCTATGGGGTACTTAGGGTATGCGACAGGAAGGCCGAAATGGTGGCCATGGGCATCATCGACCTCAGAAAATTCAGCGACCACTACCTGAAACTCGGACATATCTTCGAGCGCGTGAGCGGCATCATCGAGGCGTATCTGCCCGACGAGATGGCCATCGAAGCACCCTTCTTCGGACAGAACGTACAGAGTATGCTGAAACTGGGAAGGGCACAGGGAGTGGCCATGGCGGCAGCCATACACCGGCAGGTGCCCATCACGGAATACGCGCCCATGAAAATCAAGATGGCCATCACCGGACAGGGAGCAGCCAGCAAGGAGCAGGTGGCGGACATGCTGAGGCGCATGCTGAAACTGGATGCCAAGGAGATGGGAAAATACATGGATGCCAGCGATGCACTGGCAGCGGCTTATTGCCACTACCTGCAGATGGGAAGGCCGGCCAGCGACAAGAAGTACAGCAGCTGGAAGGACTTTGCACGCAAGAAGGGAATCGTATAGGCTTCTGGATAGTATTTTGTATAGGTAGTATCACACGGTTACAGGTAAAAAGACAATGACACAGAAAATCATCGAGATTCAA
>CALZGT010000051.1 GCA_945787235.1 uncultured Prevotellaceae bacterium | reverse complement strand
GGTGCGCATGGAGCACAAGATGTTCGTGCAGGGAAGCCATGCCTTTGCTGACTCACTGGTGTTCAAGGTGAAGGGCACCAAAGCCACACCCCGCAAGGATTTCCCCTACAGCGGTGCCGTGGGTACGATGCTGAAGAAGGGACCGGCCCGGTGGACGGACGTGAGTGCCGACGTGGTGGCAGACTATCAGGCCATGCGTGAGGCTGAGTTCGTGGAGGAACTGCGCCGGCGGTACAAGGTGGAGGTCTTCGAGGACGTGCTGAAGACGGTCAATAAGCATTGAATTACGTGGGGCTTCGCCAGTGAGGCGGAGCTCCTGCCGCCCTCTCTCTGATAGAGGTAGGTTCTAAGTAGGTGTGCAAAATGATTTTTATAATCCTTGCACCGCCTACTGCGCATTATCAGCCAGTGACAACAGTCGAGTAGGAGTCGCTACACTCCTTCATGTCACAAACTGATTCTGCATCACCAATCAATACAATCATTATAAAAATCATTTTGCACACCTACTTATAGAGAATTGTAATTAATAGAACCTACCTAGAATTATTAACCCTTATTGACGGTGGGGATTCATAGAGCCCACTTCTAACAACTTATCATGCGAATTGTATTATCTGTCATTCTGACGATGTGGTCTGCTGTTACGTTTGCTCAGAACAACGTGGTGGACGAGGTCATCTGGGTGGTCGGCGATGAGGCCATCCTCAAGAGCGATGTGGAGAGCATGCGCCGTGATCCTGACTGGGGACGGATTCCCGGCAACCCATACTGTGTCATACCTGAGCGTCTGGCCGTGCAGAAACTCTTCATGCACCAGGCCGTGATAGACAGTGTCGAGGTTACGGACCAGGACGTGAGCCGAGGTGTTGAGGAAAGAATCAACGAACTGGTACTCGAAGTGGGTTCGAAGGAGAAGCTGGAGGAGTACATGAACATGCCTTTCACACAGATACGTGAAGAGTTTTTTGACAACATGAAGATGCAGGCCACCGTGGAACGCATGCAGCAGGAACTCACCAAGGATATCAAGGTGAACCCCGCCGAGGTGCGCCGCTACTTCAAGGACCTTCCCGAGGACAGCCTTCCCTTCATCCCTACCCAGGTAGAGGTGGAGATTATCATGAAATACCCTGAGGTCAAGCAGGAGGAGATAGACCGTGTGAAGGCTACGCTGCGTGGCTATGGCGAACGGGTCTTGAAGGGAGAGTCCTTTGCTGCACTGGCCCGTTCCTTCAGCAAGTGCAACTCATGGCGCCAGGGCGGTGAATTGGGTTATACGAGCAAGTCCATGCTGGACCCTGCCTTTGCCAACGTGGCCTTTTCCCTCACCGACCCCAAGAAGGTCAGCAAGGTGGTGGAGTCGGAGGCGGGCTTCCACATCATCCAGCTCATCGACAAGCGGGGTGACAAGGTGAACTGCCGCCACATACTGCTGCGCCCGGAACTGGACCCTGCCGACATCGACACTTGCCTCATGCGCCTGGACTCGCTGGCCGAGGATGTGCGTAAGGGTAAGTTCTCCTTCGAGGAAGCCGCTGTCATCAGCGATGACAAGGATACGCGCAACAACCACGGCCTTATGTCACGGATTACGGTGGCCAGCGGTTCCAGGGAGAGCACTTCCCGATACACCATGTCAGACCTGGCACAGGTGTCACCTGAGATAGCCCGCGTCGTGGAGGGCCTGGAGACGGGAGAGATAAGCAAGCCCTTCGAGATGTACGATAAGAACGGCAAGCAGACCTGTGCCATCGTGAAACTGAAGAGCCGCATCAAGGCGCACCGGGCCACCGTGCAGGAGGATTTCCAGGTGCTCAAGGACGTGGTACTCAACCACAAGAAGCAGGAGTTCATCCTGGGGTGGATCAAACAGAAGCAGAAGTCCACGTATATCCGTATCAACGAGGAATGGAGAAACTGTGACTTCGAATATCCTGGATGGGTGAAGTGAGGCCATGAGAAGATTCTTTCTTGTCATCGGGATGATGCTCTGTGCACTCTATTCCCTGGCGTGGGTGATGCACCTCATGCCGGGAAAGGTGACGAAGAAGCAGGATACGGACAAGGTGCAGCTGCTCCATGCGGACAGGTTGTACTACAACCAATATACCAACCGCGAGGCACAGTTCCTTGTGGGTAACGTGCGCTTTGAGCATCAGGGGGCTTTGATGTACTGCGACAGTGCGCTGTACTACGAGGCCACCAAGTCGTTCGATGCCTTCGGGCACGTGAAGATGGTGCAGGGGGACACGCTCTCGCTTACGGGCGACATCCTGCATTACCGCGGCTTTGAACGCATGGCCTACGTCGGGACGTACCAGAACGAGGGGGTGGTGCTGCGGCATAGGCAGACGACACTCTATACGGACAGCCTGGTCTATGACCGTGTCTCGGACATGGGGTATTTCCCCAACCGGGGACGTCTGGTGGACAAGGACAACGAGTTGACCAGCGACTGGGGACAGTATTCTCCTTCCACCCGTGATGCACAGTTCAACTACAACGTGCAGTTGCTCAATCCCCGGCCTCCCAAGGAGGCGAAGTCCAAACTGCTGAGCGACACCCTGTTTTACAATACCCTGACGGGGGTAGCCCATGTCAAGGGCCCTTCCAACCTCTATCATGGGGACAACACGCGTGTCTATACCACCAACGGGTATTATTACTCCCATACGGATGAGGCTTTCCTCTATGACCGTTCCATCCTGGACCATGTGGCCAAGCGACTGGTGGGCGACACGCTGCACTATGACGGAAGGACGCATGACAGCAAGGCGTTCGGACACATCGACTACGATGACTACGAGAACAAGAACAAGTTCTACGGTCACTACGCGCTCTACAACGACAGTACGGGCTATGCTGAGGCCTCTGACAGCGCGCTCTGCATCGATTATTCACAGCGTGACACGCTGTACTGCCATGCCGACACGTTCAAGGTGTTCACCTACCACATCGACACGGACAGTGTCTATCGCGTGATGCATGCCTATCGCCATGTGCGTGCCTTCCGTGTGGATATGCAGGCGGTGTGTGACTCCCTGGTCTTCGATGGAAAGGATACCTGCATGACCATGTACAAGGACCCCATCGTGTGGCAGCAGGGACAGCAGATACTGGGGGAGGAAATCAAGGCATGGGCCAATGACTCGACGCTGGACAGTGTCTATGTCATCAACCAGGCACTCTTGGTGGAACGTATCGACAGCATGCACTACAACCAGGTGGCAAGCAAGGAGATGCACTCCTATTTCCGCGACGGGGAGGTCTGGCTGAATGTGGCCGACCTGAACGTGCTCATCAACTACCACCCCTTCGACTCCGACTCCCTGATGATAGGCATGGTCCATGCGGAGAGCACGCAGCTCAAGATGTACATGAAGGACAGAAAGGTGCAGCGTATCTGGATGCCGGGCACTACGGGACAGATGTACCCCGTGGACCAGACGCCCGCCAACATGCGTTTCCTGGAGAACTTTGCCTGGTTTGACTACATCCGGCCGCTCCACAAGGACGATGTCTTTGAGTGGCGCGGCAAGAAGTCGGGCACCGAACTCAAGGAGAGCGTGAGACACATTGCACCCCAGCAGAAATTGTCAAACATAAAGCGAATAAAGAAACATGAGTCTGTTCACAGCAAGGGAACCCCGTAAGTATCGTCCTCGCAGAATCTATACGAGTGAGCGTGAGGAGAAGTTACAGAAACTCGTCAATGAGGTGCGCCGCGAACAGGGGGAGAAGGTGGATGAACCTTACGACCCTACCAAGTTCAAGGGTACCTTCTCGCAATATACACCTCATGCCAAGAGGTACAGTGAGGGAGGCCGCCGGATGGCCTGGCCCATCGCCCTCTTCCTGGTGATTATCCTCATCCTGCTCTGGCACTGGCTCCTTACGGGCAGGATTCACTGGTGAGTGTTCCTGCAGGAGATATGTGATCTATTAACTCTTTTGACGGTGGGAATTTATAGAACCCATCCTAACCCTATACCCGATAACGTATGTCTGATATCATCCGTCTGTTACCCGATTCTGTGGCCAACCAGATTGCTGCTGGGGAGGTCATCCAGCGTCCGGCTTCCGTCATCAAGGAGTTGGTGGAGAATGCCGTCGATGCCGGTGCCCGTCATATCGATGTGCTGGTGGAGGAGGCCGGAAGGACTTCTGTCCAGGTCATCGATGACGGGAAGGGTATGAGTGAGACTGATGCCCGTCTGGCTTTCGAACGTCATGCCACCAGCAAGATACAGAAGGCTGACGACCTCTTCTCCCTGCGTACCATGGGTTTCCGTGGGGAGGCATTGCCCAGTATTGCCGCTGTGGCACAGGTCATGCTCCGCACGCGCACCCCGGACCAGGAACTTGGCACTTGCCTGCAGATAGAGGGCAGCCGTGTGTTGTCGCAGGAGGTCGTGGCCTGTCCCGTGGGAAGCAATTTCCTGGTGCAGAACCTTTTCTTCAATGTGCCGGTACGCCGCAAGTTCCTCAAGAGCAACCAGACGGAACTGAACAACATCGTGCAGGAGTTTGAACGTATGGCCCTGGTGAATCCTTCGGTCAGTTTTACCTTTTCCAACAACGGCACGCTGGTGAGCAGTCTGCCGGCCACGACCCTCCTGCAACGCATCGTGGCGGTCTTCGGCAAACGGCTCTCCACCCAGTTGCTCGATGTCAAGGTTGATACCATGCTCTGCCGCCTGAAGGGGTTTGTCGGCAAGCCGGAGTCATCCCGCAAGAAGGGCGTGCATCAGTTCTTTTTCGTCAACGGGCGTTACATGCGTCATCCTTATTTCCACCGGGCGGTGCAGGAGGCGTTTTCGGGACTGGTTCCTGAGACGGAACAGGTGCCGTATTTCTTGTACTTTGAGGTCGATCCTGCCAACATCGACGTGAACATTCACCCTACCAAGACCGAGATAAAGTTCGAGAATGAACAGGCCATCTGGCAGATCATCGTGGCTGGCATCAAGGAGTCGCTGGGTAAGTACAATGCGGTTCCCATGATTGAATTTGACACCGAGGGACTTCCCGCCGACATCCCGGTCTATAATCCTGCCGCCTCCTCGCAGGTCACGCTGAAGGCACCCGACGTGGAGGCCAATCCCGACTACAATCCCTTTGCTACTACCTCTACTTCTTCGGGAACAGAGACACGCCGCACCCGGATGCCTGACTTCCTGACCATGCCGGGAGAGGAGGAAGGGGAGGAGATGCCCCCGGAGGATTCCGTGCCTGCCGTGGAGCTTCACGTACCTGCCCCTGCGATGGGGGAAGAGGTTCCCGTGCCTGCCCCAGCACCGGAAGAGGAACTTGCGTTGGACAACGATGACACTGGCGAGCGTATGCTTTATGCCGATGCCACGTTGCGTGACATGGAGAAAAGTACTGAGCACTACCAGTTCCGCGGACAGTATGTCCTGACCAGCATCCAGAGTGGACTGCTTATTGTCGATCAGCATCGCGCACACGTGCGTATATTATATAATAGGTATAGAGAGCAGATGGGACACCAGGTGGCTCCTTCGCAGGGATTGCTCTTTCCGGAACTCATCCAGTTGCCTTCCTCCGATGCCCTGGTGCTGAGCGAGATGGAGGATGACCTCCGCCATCTGGGTTTCGACCTCACCTCCTTGGGACAGGGTTCGTATTCGTTGCTGGGTGTTCCTGCCGGCATAGACGGCCTGGACCCCGTGAAGCTGGTGACGGACATGGTGACTTCGGTACGCGAAATGGGTAAACCCGCCCGGGAGGACATGCAGCATCGCGTGGCACTGACCATGGCACGTGGGGCCGCCATCCCTGCGGGACAGGCTCTTTCGGGCAGGGAGATGTCGGCCCTTCTGGACGACCTCTTTGCCACGGACAATCCCAATTTTGCTCCCGATGGCAAGAAAATCCTGGCGGTGCTGCCTCTGGAGAACATCGACAAACTCTTCCGTTCATGAGGCGGTGCGCCGGGAGTAATCAAGTGTAGTTAATCCAAACAAAAAAACATATATGGAAGCAAAAGAAAGAATCATCCTGACGGGCGACCGCCCTACCGGCCGTTTGCATATCGGTCATTATGTGGGTTCGCTGCGTCGTCGTGTGGAACTTCAGAATGAGGGCAACTATGACAAGATGTATGTCTTCATCGCCGATGCCCAGGCACTCACGGACAATATCGACAATCCTGAGAAGGTGCGCCAGAATGTCATCGAGGTGGCCCTCGACTACCTTTCCTGTGGACTTGATCCCGAGAAGGTAACGCTCTTTATCCAGAGCCAGATTCCCGAACTGACCGAACTCTCCTTCTATTTCATGGACCTGGTCAGCGTGAGCCGACTGCAGCGCAACCCCACCGTGAAGACGGAGATTCAGATGCGTGGCTTTGGAGGCGAGAGCATTCCCGTGGGTTTCTTTACTTATCCCATCTCCCAGGCTGCCGACATCACCCTCTTCAAGGCCACTACGGTACCTGCCGGTGAGGACCAGGAACCCATGCTGGAGCAGAGCCGTGAGATAGTGCGCCGTTTCAACCATATCTATGGTGATACCCTGGTGGAACCCAGCATCATGCTGCCTACCAATGCCGTGTGTTGCCGACTGCCGGGAACGGATGGCAAGGCCAAGATGAGCAAGAGTCTGGGCAACTGCATCTATCTCTCTGACAGTGCCAAGGAACTCAAGAAGAAGGTGAACTCCATGTACACGGATCCCGAGCACATCCACATCGAACAGCCCGGACACCTGGAGGGGAACACGGTCTTCATCTATCTCGATGCCTTCTGCGAGGACAGCGATTTCGAGAAGTTCCTCCCTGAGTACAAGAACCTGGATGAACTCAAGGCGCACTACACGCGTGGAGGACTGGGTGATGGTACCTGCAAGAAGTTCCTCTATAATGTACTCAATGACCGTCTGGAACCCATACGCGCCCGTCGTGCGGAGTTGGAGAAGGATATTCCTGCCGTCTATGAAATCCTGCGCAAGGGATGCGAGAAGGCCCGTGAGGCTGCCATCCAGACCATGGATGAGGTGCGCCGTGCCATGAAGATAAACTACTTTGACGATGCAGAACTCATAGCAGAACAGGCAAAACGTTTCGCGAAGTGAAAAAACTTCGCGAAACATTTGGCGGTATCAAAAAAAAGCAGTAACTTTGCACCCGCAAGTCAAAAAGGTGCTTGGGCGATTAGCGCAGCTGGTTCAGAGCATCTGCCTTACAAGCAGAGGGTCGGCGGTTCGAATCCGTCATCGCCCACACAGCATCCTGACTTCATCCTTGGGCGATTAGCGCAGCTGGTTCAGAGCATCTGCCTTACAAGCAGAGGGTCGGCGGTTCGAATCCGTCATCGCCCACACAGCACATGAGATTAAAGTATATACTGAAGATATTACAAGAAAAGCATTAGAGTAAAGCATTCAAGGGAGTCGTGTCCGTGATGGTTGCGACTTTTTGTTTTTCATTAAAATAAAAAACCCAAGATTATGGAATTGGAGTTGTTGACGGCCATTTCGCCAATCGATGGTCGCTATAGAGGCAAGACAGATGCATTGGCAGCTTATTTTTCCGAGTATGCGTTGGTACGCTATCGTGTCCGTGTGGAGATAGAGTACTTCATCACCTTGTGTGAGTTGCCCCTTCCCCAGTTGGTGTCATTCCCTGCCGCTCTGTATGAAACGCTCCGCGACATCTACCGTAATTTCTCTGTAGAGGATGCACAGCGTGTCAAGGACATCGAGGCAGTGACGAACCATGACGTCAAGGCTGTGGAGTATTTCATCAAGGAGAAGTTTGATGCCATCGGCGGTCTGGATGCCTACAAGGAGTTCATCCATTTCGGACTTACGTCGCAGGATATCAATAATACCAGTGTACCTCTCAGCATCAAGGATGCCCTGCAGGAGGTGTATTACCCCCAGATAGAGGAACTCATCGGGCAGTTGCGTACCTATGCTGAGGAGTGGAAGGATGTGCCCATGCTGGCCAAGACGCATGGACAGCCTGCCAGTCCTACGCGCCTGGGCAAGGAGGTTATGGTGTTCGTCTATCGTCTGGAGCGTCAGCTGGCACTGCTGAAGGCTTGTCCCATCACGGCCAAGTTCGGTGGTGCTACGGGCAACTACAACGCTCACCACGTAGCATATCCTGAGTATGACTGGCGTGCCTTCGGTTCTCGTTTCGTGAGCGAGAAGCTGGGATTGGAGCGTGAGGAATACACCACCCAGATTAGCAACTATGACTGTCTGGCTGCGCTCTTCGATGCCATGAAGCGTATCAATACCATCATCATTGACCTGGACCGTGACTTCTGGCAGTATGTCTCCATGGAGTATTTCCGCCAGAAGGTGAAGAAGGGCGAGGTAGGCAGCAGTGCCATGCCCCATAAGGTCAATCCCATTGACTTTGAGAACAGTGAGGGCAACCTCGGCGTGGCCAATGCCCTGCTGACACACCTGGCACAGAAGTTGCCCATCAGCCGTCTGCAGCGTGACCTCACGGACAGCACGGTACTGCGCAATGTGGGTGTTCCCATGGGTCACATGGTCATCAGCATACAGAGTACGCTGAAGGGACTCCGTAAGTTGCTGCTGAACGAGCAGGCCATCAACCGCGACCTGGATGGGTGCTGGGCGGTGGTGGCTGAGGCTATCCAGACCATCCTCCGCCGTGAGGCTTACCCCAACCCCTACGAGGCTCTCAAGGCCCTGACGCGTACGGGTGCGGGTATCAGCGAGAGTACCATCAAGGACTTCATCGAGACGCTCGACGTGAATGAGTCGGTCAAGGAGGAACTGAGACGCATCACGCCCCATACCTACACGGGTATGTGATGTATGGAGTGTGGGTTAGTTTAATTTGATTTTTTACCGGATATATCGATATATTATGGCAACAGAAGATGAAAGCTGGAGAGAGCAGTTCTCCAACAACAGTGAGGGTGCTGGCCGTGAGGGCTCACGTACCCCAGGTAACAACGCGGGACGTACGCCTCGTCCCCGCATAGCAAGACCTGCCTACAGTGCAAGTGCCACAGGCGAGCAGCGTACCTTCCGTCCCCGCGTGAACCGTGAGGAGGGTGCACAGGGCACGGGCTATCGTCCCAACTACCAGCAGCGTGGCGAGGGCACGGGCTATCGTCCCAACTACCAGCAGCGTGGCGAGGGCACGGGCTATCGTCCCAACTACCAGCAGCGTGGCGAGGGCACGGGTTATCGTCCCAACTACCAGCAGCGTGGCGAGGGCACGGGTTATCGTCCCAACTACCAGCAGCGTGGCGAGGGCACGGGTTACCGTCCCAACTACCAGCAGCGAGGCGAGGGTGAGTTTGTACCCAGCTACCAGCAGCGTGGTGGCTATAGTCAGCAGCGTGGCAACTTTAGTGGCCAGCAGCGTGGTGGCTATGGCCAGCAGCGTGGCAAGAATGCAGGAGCTCCGCAGCGTCAGCGCACGGGTGGCTACAATCCCAATGCCAAGTACAGCATAAAGAAGCGCATCGAGTACAGCGAGGCGCATATCGACCCCAACCAGCCGCTGCGTTTGAACAAGTTCCTGGCCAATGCAGGTGTATGCAGCCGTCGTGAGGCCGATGACTTCATCCAGGCCGGCGTGGTCAGCGTGAATGGCAATGTGGTGACGGAACTGGGCACCAAGGTGATGCGCTCAGACACCGTGATGTTCCACGACCAGCTCGTGACCATCGAGAAGAAGGTCTATGTGCTCCTCAACAAGCCCAAGGATTATGTGACCACCAGCGATGACCCCCAGAACCGCAAGACGGTGATGGACCTCGTGCAGGATGCCTGCCGCGAGCGTATCTATCCTGTGGGGCGTCTGGACCGCAACACCACGGGTGTGCTCCTGCTCACCAACGATGGTGACCTGGCCAGCAAGCTGACCCATCCCCAGTACCTCAAGAAGAAGGTATATCATGTCTATCTCGACAAGAACGTGACGGCGGCTGACATGCGCCAGATTGCCGAGGGCATCACCCTGGATGACGGCGAGATTCGTGCCGATGCCATTGAGTATGCCAGCGAGACGGACAAGAAGCAGGTGGGCATAGAGATTCACAGTGGCCGCAATCGCATCGTACGCCGTATCTTCGAGCATTTCGGCTACCGCGTGCTGAAGTTGGACCGCGTACTCTTTGCGGGTCTTACCAAGAAGAACCTGCGTCGTGGTGACTGGCGCTACCTGACGGAGAAGGAGGTCAACATGCTCCGCATGGGTGCTTTTGAGTAATGGTGGAAATTAATGGAACCCACCTATATAATAAGAATCGCATGAAAAGAACAAAGGTTATTGACGCGCTGAAGCGTACGGACTTCGGCAGCGATATATTGGTGAAGGGCTGGGTGCGCTCCAAGCGTGGCAGCAAGGGTATTTTCTTCATTGCCCTCAATGACGGAAGTACCATCAAGAATGTACAGATTGTGGGCGATGAGGCTAAGTTTGACGAGGCTACGGTGAAGGCCATCACCACGGGAGCCTGTCTCAGCGTGGAGGGTGTCCTGGTGGAGAGTCCTGCCGCAGGACAGAGCAGCGAGATACAGGCCCGCTGCATTGAGGTGCTGGGGCCCTGTGACAACACGTACCCCCTGCAGAAGAAGGGTGCTTCCTGGGAGTACCTGCGTACCGTGGCTCACCTTCGCCCCCGCACGAATACCTTCGGTGCCATCCTTCGCATCCGTCACCACATGGCCATAGCCATCCATACGTATTTCCACGAGCATGGATATTTCTATTTCCACACACCGCTCATCACGGCCAGTGACTGTGAGGGTGCCGGTCAGATGTTCCAGGTGACCACCAAGAATCTCTATGACCTGAAGAAGGATGAGAATGGAAGTATCATCTATGATGATGACTTCTTCGGCAAGCAGACCTCACTGACCGTGTCAGGTCAGCTGGAGGGTGAACTGGGTGCCACGGCCCTTGGCGCCATCTATACCTTCGGTCCTACATTCCGTGCTGAGAACAGCAACACGCCCCGTCACCTGGCTGAGTTCTGGATGATAGAGCCTGAGGTGGCTTTCATGGACCTGGACGAGCTCATGGACCTGGAGGAGGATTTCATCAAGTATTGTGTGCGCTGGGCACTCGACAACTGCCGTGATGATCTGGAGTTCCTCAACAAGATGATTGACAAGGGGCTCATCGAGCGTCTGGAGGGTGTCCTGAAGGAGGATTTCGTACGTCTTCCCTACACCGAGGGCATCCGCATCCTGCAGGAGGCCATCCGCGGTGGCCGCAAGTTTGAGTTCCCCTGCGAGTGGGGGGATGACCTGGCCAGCGAGCATGAGCGTTACTTGGTGGAGGAATACTTCCGCAAGCCTGTCATCATGACGCACTATCCCAAGAAGATCAAGGCTTTCTACATGAAGATAGATGCCGAGAAGCCTGTCCTGGATGGCAAGGAGATGGAGGAGACGGTACAGGGTACCGATGTCCTCTTCCCCAGCATTGGTGAGATCATCGGTGGTTCTGTCCGTGAGGAGAGTTACGACAAACTGATGGGTGAGATTGAGGCACGTCACATTCCCATGAAGGACATGACCTGGTACCTCGATACCCGCAAGTATGGTTCTTGTCCTCATGCCGGTTTCGGCCTGGGCTTTGAGCGTCTCATCCTCTTCGTGACGGGTATGCAGAACATCCGCGACGTCATTCCCTTCCCGCGTACTCCCAAGAATGCAGAGTTCTGATGGGAGTCAGGGTTATCTGGTTATATGTGAGTGTGCTGTTCCTGGTGGCTTGCCGGGGACAGCACTCTTCGTCTCAGGGGGAAGAGCGTGACATTCCCCTGAAGTATGCCTCAGCACTTTCCCTCAGGGAGGGAGAGGGCTATGTCTGTGCGGAGTTCCGCAACCCTTGGGATTCCACGGCCACGCTGCACCGTTATGTCTTGGTGCCCAGGGACTCAGTCCTTCCCGCGCGTCTGCCGGAGGGTGATGTGGTTCGCATCCCGCTGCGTCGCATGCTTTGCTATGTGTCCATACACGCTTCGCTGTTCCACGAACTGGGTGCCTTGGATGCCATCGGTGCCGTGGGGGAGGCAGAGTACATGGACATCCCTGCCTTGCAGCAGGCCCTCCGTGAGGGTAGGGTGGTGGACTGTGGTTCGTCCAGTGTCCTCAACACGGAGCAGATCCTGGATTTCTCGCCGGATGCCGTCCTTGTTTCCGCGGTGGAGGACAACAGCAGCTATGCCCGCCTCATGCAGATGGGCATTCCCGTCATAGAGTGTGCGGACTATATGGAGACGGGTCCGCTGGCCCGTGCCGAATGGATGCGTTTCTTCGCCCTTCTCGTGGGGAAGGAGGCGCAGGCCGACAGTCTTTTCAAGGAGGTGGAAGGCCGGTATCTGGCCCTGCAGCAACGTGTGCAGGACGCATCGGTCAAGCCTGTGGTTCTGGATGGTATCAGAATCGGTGCAGACTGGTATGTGGCGGGTTCTTCCAGTACGGTGGGACAGTTCATTGCCGATGCCGGGGGACGTTATGTCTTCTCTGACGAGAACCACCGGGGTGCCCTGCCTTTCAGTCCAGAGGTTGTGCTGGAGCGGGGCGAGGAGGCCGACATCTGGATGTTCAAGTACTACAAGAAGGGGAGTGACATGACCTGCAGTGAACTCCGGCAGGAGTGGCAGGGGTATGCCCAGCTGAAAGCATTCCGTCTGCACCGGGTCTATGCTGCGAACCTCCTCACCACCGATTTCTCCCTCGCCACGCCTTTCCATCCCGACCTCCTGCTGCGTGAATACGTGCGCATCTTGCATCCAGAGGTCCTGGAGGATGATGTTCCCAATACCTATTTTCTGAACCTGGCGGAATAGAGGAACCACTCCATTCCGCCGTTTTTGAGCCATCAAGGCCGTTCCTGTGACCCAATTCTGACTATAACCACAAATATTAAGTAGGTGTGCAAAATTATTTTTATGATGATTGTATTGATTAGTGATGCAGAGTCAGCATGTAATATAAAGGAGCTCTACTCGACTGTTGTCACTGGCTGATAATGCGCAGTAGGCGGTGCAAGGATTATAGGTAGGTTCTATTAATTACAATTCTCAGTAGAATTACCTTTATGGTCTTTTACCCTCTCTTCGGCATATTTCTTCGTAAGTGCTTGCACCATAGCTCGCTATGCTGCTTCACCCTTACAAAGAAATCTGCTCGAAGATAGAGCAAAATCCCATCAAAGCTAATTTATAGAACCTACCTATATAGATAATTCTGCACACCTACTTATGTTCCTTTGTCCTGACAAACCAACCC
>CALZGT010000050.1 GCA_945787235.1 uncultured Prevotellaceae bacterium | reverse complement strand
TCTGTGACAAGTATTGAAGGGTTCGCTTTCTCTGGCTGCAGTGGTCTCACCTCCGTCACGATTCCTAATTCTGTGACAAGTATTGGAGAATATGCTTTCTATGGATGCGCTGGCCTCACCTCCGTCACGATTCCTAATTCTGTGACAAATATTGGAGATGATGCTTTCTCTGGATGCACTGGCCTCACCTCCGTCACGATTCCTAATTCCGTGACAAGTATTGGAAATGAGGCTTTCGCTTACTGTGAAAATATAGAAAACGTCTATTGTTACGCAGAGGAAGTTCCATCAACCGATTATAGTGCTTTCTCTGGTTTTATTTTCGAAAATGCTACTCTTTACGTCCCTGCATCTGCAATCGAGGCTTATAAAACAACAGAACCTTGGAGCTCCTTTGGAACTATTAAAGCTATCGATACAACCGTAGGTGTTGAATCAGTGAAAGACCGCGGCATCGCCATCCAATCTGCCAGTGGTTTCATCAACATCTCCGGTCTCGACAACAACGAGACAGTCAGCTTCTATGCTCTTGACGGAAAGGCTCTCGGCACTGCAAAATCAATAGATGGCAACGTTTCGTTCTCTGCCAAGCAAGGCACCATCGTAGTAGTCAGGATTGGTAAGAAGAGTGTAAAAATCGCAGTGAAATAACAACGCAGATAGGACAGGGGATTCTCCCCTGTCCTACGGAAATAACAAATCTGTCGAGAGCTGCCTCGTTTTTAATTCCCTCGAATTCGGGAAAAATTATTCGCAAGCTCATCAAGCTAAAGCATCTACTGATTGCCAGCTCTTGCGAGTGTTAACTGTTAACGCGTAACTCGCGAATTTTTTTTTGAGGAACACGAATTGAACGAATCGAACGAATGATGCGAGCTGGGAGCGATGAGATGTGAGCTAAGATTCTAGGATGAGCCTGTCCCTATGATTTCAGGGAGGGGGTTCTGTTGACTTACATAGATCCCACCAATAGCTTTTCAGACACAAATCTCATTCTTTCAAGAATGAATCAATCGTTACCAACAGATCTGCCTTCTGTACTACACCACTCGTTCTCCAAAGCACTTCACCTTGTCTGAACAGCATCAATGTGGGTACAGATTGTATCCGAAACTGGCTTGCCGTGTCCCCATACTTGTCCACATCCACCTTGATGATGCGGACCCTGTCACCCAACACTTCCTTTACCTGCTCCAAGATGGGGTGCATCATCTTGCATGGCTGACACCATGTGGCGAAGAAATCAACCAAGACGAGTTGGCCACTGTTTATTACATCGTTGAATGTTTCCATATTTGTCTGTTTTTTACATATTAACAATCGGCATACGGAGGCACATTGGCCATCCACTCCTGCTCTCGAACGCAAAGATAATCAAAATGCCGAATATCTGGACAATCTTCTTGTGATATTTATGGAATTTTAACACACACTTATGATACTGTAACTTCTAAAATTTAGGAGGATTCTCCAAGACTCTTGGAGTCAATCCAGGAATTTTGGAGAATTATTGGAGGATTTTGAAAGAATTCAGAGTATGCCCTTCTGCTTGAGATTGTGTGGAAGCAGTTCCAACAGGTCGCGCGAGTAGTCGTTGTCGTATTCGTGTATGTGTGTAAAGAAGTGGTTCAGCCACTTGCGGACATCGACCTGTGCTAGTTCATAAGCCTCTTCTTCTCGCGCTCACGGGCGGTACGCACCCAGTCTTCGGGCACAAACTTCCAGCAATCGAGAAGCTGGGGAGTGATGGTGTCCTGACGCTGGATGTGCTGCATGAGCAGCAGCCGCAGGTCGGTGTCGGTGGAATAAAGGATGCGTCCCTGGAGTTCATCGCTCGCAATGCCTGCTCCCTTCGTCAACAGTTCACCGCCTCCATTGCCCCGATAGCTGTTCACCGCCACCTGATACTCACGTTCGGGCAGGAAAGGCGTGCCGTCGGCCATGCTGAGGATGCATACGCGGTTCCCCTCGGGTTGGGTGACATCCACCGTATAGCGTATGCCTGCGGCAGAGTCGAAGTTGAAGGTGGGGTGCTCGAAAGTGACCTTACCCCGCTTCACTGCCATGCGCAGGAAGGGTGACTCGGCACTCTGCATCTGGTGCGTCCACTGGGCATAGCTCATCTCCAGGTAGTCCTTCACCTCTCGTCCCGTGAGACGCATGGTGTAGAGGAAGTTCTCGTACTTGTAGAGCCGGAACATGTCGCTCACGAGCAGCGGTCCGGCCTTGAGGAAGGTGTTGAAAGAGAAGGGAGCACAGAAGGATATGTCGGCTCCCGTGAGCTCGAGCTGCATCTGGTGGATGAAGTCCATGAAGAGGGACGGGCCGAAAAAGGCGTCCAGTTCGTCCATGTCAGCGGTCAGGGTGCCGACGCGCTGCCCCACCCACTGCTGAAGTGCCTGACGCTCCTCGACATAGTCGGCCTCCAGGAATTCGGCATCGAGGCTTTGGGCATAGGGGGAGGCATCGACCAGACGCGCCTTGATACGCTTGTCTCTTACGTGGTGTGCGGCATCGCAGGTAACCTCCACATCGACTTGCACGAGACTGGCTCCATCGCTCCCGGGGGCGGCACAGGTCACCTCTACGCCATTCTGGCAACTCACCTTGTGGATAGCCGGACGATGGTCGTGTCCGTAGAGGATGAAGTCGAATCCAGGTACTTCGCGTGCCACCTCTTCCACGGCATTCTCCTCGCCCTCAGCCGCACGTATGCCTTGGTGGAAACCGCTGTGGAAGACACCGACAATCAGGTCGGGATGTTCCTTCTCGCGGAGATGGCTGACCCATTTGCGGCATGAGGTGAGGATGTCCTCGAAGCGCATACCCGACCACAGCACCTGGGGCAGCCAGCTGGATATGGTGGGAGTGACCATGCCCAGAAGGGCTATCCTGAGTCCCTCACGCTCTATAATAATATAAGGTGTGAGGTAGGGTTCGCCCGTTCGGATGTCGAGCACGTTGGCACCCAGCACGGGGGCATTCAGCTGACTTATCCATCGGTCATAGACGGCATGGCCAGTCTCCAGGTCATGGTTGCCGAGCGTCACGCAGTCATAGTGAAGGTCGTTCATGACACGTGCCACGAGGTGGGGCGAGAGGGTATCGACGTTGTTGTAGTAGTAGGCTGTGGGCTGTCCCTGCAGACAGTCGCCTCCGTCGGTGAGGACGAGGTGCCTTCCCTCTTCGCTGCGGAGCGAACGGATATATGCATAGAGGGAAGAAAGTCCCTGCCGAGTGACAGTGCCTTGAAGGAAGTCGTAGGAGAAGAGAGAGGCGTGGACATCGCTGGTGTGCAGGAAGGTGAGGCGTGTACGCCTTGCTTCGGGAGAGGGCTCAGAGGCACTGAGGCTATGGGGTGTCATCAGGAGGGTGAGCATCAGGAAGAGGGTTTTCATGGCTGAGAGGTCAATAAATTCGATTTTCTTTCTCTTTTCGGTGCAAAGTTACAAAAAAAATCACTAACTTTGCAGTATGTAAAATGAATAAATGACGAAAAAAATGTCAATAGCTTCCACGATACATCAACTCCAGACACAAATGCCACAGGGAACGCGCCTCGTGGCCGTCAGCAAGTACCATCCCGCCTCCATGATACGTGAGGCATACGATGCCGGACAGCGCATCTTTGGCGAAAGCCACGTACAGGAACTGCAGCAGAAGGTAGGCGTACTCCCTCAGGACATCGAGTGGCATTTCATCGGCCACCTGCAGACCAACAAGGTAAAGTACATCGCCCCCTACGTGTCGCTCATACATGCCGTTGACAGCCTCCGCCTGCTCCGTGAGATAGACAAGCAGGCGGCCAGGGTGCAGAGGGTCATCGACGTGCTCCTGCAGCTGCACGTGGCCCAGGAGGAGACGAAGTTCGGATTCTCGCCCGAGGAATGTGAGGAGATGCTGCAACAAGGCGAATGGAAAAGCATGGAGCACGTACGCATCAGGGGCATCATGTGCATGGCCAGTCTCACGGACGACGAGGCGCAGGTGGCACGGGAGTTTGAGACGGCTCACCGTTTCTTCCTCCAGGCCCGAGACAGCCATTTCGCCCAGGTTGATTATTTCACAGAGTGTTCCATGGGCATGAGTGATGACTACCCCATCGCTCTCCAGCACGGAAGCACCTTGGTGCGCATCGGAAGCATGATTTTCGGGCCAAGAGTCTATTAAAAGCCACTGTTTGCACAAAAAAGATGGATTTGTGCCATATTTTCTTGCATATTTGCTCAAAACATAGTACCTTTGTGCAGTTTTTCATTTCAAACACTCATTGAAATATGCAGATACCAAGTTTCAACGCTATGGTGGCCCAGAGCATCAAGGACCACTGGGACATGGCTTCCATGTCGGACTACGGAGACTATACTTACCAGTACAAGGATGTGGCTCGCGTCATCGAGAAGATGCACATCCTCTACGAACAGTGTGGCCTAAAGAAGGGTGACCGCATTGCCCTCTGCGGACGCAACTCTGCGCGCTGGGGAGCAGCTTTCTTCTCCATTCTCACGTATGGAGCCGTGGCGGTGCCCATACTCAATGAGTTCCACCCCACGCAGATACAGGACATCGTCAACCACAGCGAGTCGCGCCTGCTCTTCGTCACGGACCAGATTTTTGCCACCCTCCGCTTTGACAGCATGCCTTCGCTGGAGGGAGCGATTTCATTCGGCGACTACAAACTGCTGGACAGCCGCAGCGAGGCACTCACCCATGCGCGCAACAACCTGAACCGTCTCTTCGGGGAGAAGTTCCCCAACAACTTCCGTCCGCAGCACATCAGCTACCATCAGGATGAGGCAGAGGAACTGGCACTCATCAACTACACCAGCGGTACGACGAGCAACTCCAAGGGTGTGATGATTCCCTACCGTGCCATCTGGAGCAACGTGGATTTTGCCATGGCCGTACTCTGTCCGCATGTCAAGCCCGGCGACCCCATCCTGAGCATGCTGCCCATGGCGCATGAGTATGGCATGGCCTTCGAGTTCATCTACGAGTTCATCTACGGCATACACATCTATTTCCTCACTAAGATGCCCAGTCCGGTCATCCTCCTCAAGGCACTGGCCGACATCAAGCCCGTGGTGCTCATCTGTGTGCCCCTCATCATCGAGAAGGTGGTGCGCAAGGCTGTACTGCCCAAGATTCAGGACCCGAAAATCAAGTTGATGCTCAACGTGCCCATCATCGGCGACCGCATCAAGAAGCGCATCTGCGAGGGCATGAAAGAGGCCTTCGGTGGCCGTTTCTACGAGGTCATCGTCGGCGGGGCTGCCCTCAACCAGGAGATTGAGTCACTGCTCAAGGATGTAGGTTTCAACTACACGGTGGGCTATGGTGCCACGGAGTGTGCTCCCATCATCACCTACGAGGACTGGAAGTACTTCAAGAAGGGCAGTTGCGGAAAGGCCGCCAAGAACATGCAGGTACGCATAGACAGCAGCGACCCGCAGCATGTGGCAGGCGAAATCCTGGCCAAGGGTCCCAACGTCATGCTGGGCTACTTCAAGAACCCCGAGGCCACGGAGGCAACCATCGACAAGGACGGTTGGTACCACACGGGCGACCTCGGCATCATGGATGCAGAAGGCAACGTCTTCATCAAGGGACGCTGCAAGACAATGCTCCTGGGCGCCAACGGCCAGAACATCTACCCCGAGGAGATTGAGGACAAGCTGAGCAATGTGACGCTGGTCAGCGAGTGCCTCGTCATACAGAAGGGTGAGAAGCTCTACGGACTGGTCTATCCCGACATGGAGGCTGCCAACAAGCTGCACCTGGGCAAGAACGACCTGGAGGCCATCATGGAGCAGAACCGCAAGGAACTGAATCAGTCTCTCCCCAACTACTGCCAGCTCAGTGGCATCCGTCTGGTGGATGAAGAGTTTGAAAAGACACCTAAGAAGAGTATCAAGCGCTTCAAATACACAGACTTTCCTGTCTGAATCTTGTTGTCATTGTGGAGTCGTTGTTGGGGAACAACAGAGTTCAATGCATAATAGGCTTCGCAGTGAACGACGATTATTTATTTGAACGATAAGCATTTATTTGAACGAGAATTATCGTGAATTAGCCGAGAATTATTAATATTTTCTTTAATTGTCGTCTAATTCACGGTAATTTTCGTTTTATTAGCCATAAAAAACAAGCCCAAAGTTCTTCGCACAGCCCATTGTTAAGTATTCGTTGTTCATTGATAACAGCATTTGTGCCTGTAGCGCATATAGAGCGCAGTAGGAAGAAGAAGGAGGAGGGCACCAGGAAGGCTGAACCCGAAGCTACGATGGCGACGCAGGATGTAAGGCAGGTGGCAACGCATCTGACGCATCACACCACGGGTCTTCACACTGCTGAATGCTTCTGGAACGCAGGCTATGCGACCCAGAAGTTCATTGGAGTAGTACATGCAATTATAGAGGGCATCATCCTTGTTTTCCGGGCTGTAACGAGCCACTAAATCATTCATCACTTTAAAGTGAAGCAGTCGGTTGTCGATATAGGCGTCGAGGTGGGCACGGTAGTAGTCCTTGGAGAGTGACTGCGAACGCATGGAATAGATGTAGAGGGGTTCGTCACAGACGCATACGCGTTCTGCGCGTGCCAGCACCTCCATGTTGAAGAGAAAATCCTCGTCGGTCATAAGACCTCCCTCATTCTGTATGCCATGTGCCACGAGCAGACTCCGGCGGTATATCTTCGTCCAGCACTGGGTATGTATGAGCCCCTTGGCAAGAAACTCGTGGAGAGCCTCCTTGCGGTTGTAGGTATATTGTCGATGGGTGTACTTCAGTTGTCTGATGCACCCATCATCATAGCGCTCTTCGTAATGGCAGCACACCACATCGGCATCCTGCTCGCGGGCCAATTGCACCAGTTTGACGAACATATCGCCCTTCACCTCATCATCGCTGTCTATCATGGCTACATAATCGCCCGTAGCAAGTGCAAGACCGCGATTCTTGGCCGTGGCAGGTCCCCCATTGGGCGCGTGCAGCACCTTGATGCGGGTGTCTCGGGTGGCGTACTGGTCACATAGGGCAGGAGAATCGTCAGTGGAACCGTCATCCACGAGGATGATTTCCATATCGATTCCTTCATTCGACAAGACAGCATCTATGCAGCGACAGAGATAGGCTGCGGTATTGTATATGGGTATGATGACGCTTAGCATGGGTAAGGGGGGATTGGGGTTAATGAGGTTATTTGGGTTATTGGGGTTATGAACTTTTCGGTCCCAGCATGATACGTCTCAACATGGGCATGGTGTCAAGGAGGCGCATCAGCCATAGGGATGCGAATGTGACGAGTATGCTGAGGAAGCCATACAGGCCTATTTCCAGCAGGAAATTATGGTTCACGGTATCGAGGAAACTGGGAGGGAGAGGGATGGCTTTCAGCCCCAGAAACACAAAATACTGCAGGAGATAGACCTCAAGGCTGAACTTGCCCACCCACGTGAACCACCGTGCTACGGGCGAGGAGGAACTGAAGAAATGTCTGTAACGTTGTGCTATACAAAAGAGGGCCAACACTCCCACAAGACTGAACATGCTGGAGAAAAAGACGGACCAAGTGTAGATGGAGAATATCACACATGCAGCATAGCTGACCAGAATGCCTCCGATAGCGTAGGGATTGGATATGAAACGTTGGAACTGGGGCAGATAGTGTCCTGTCACCACACCCGCAAGGAAAAACTTAAGGTATTTGACCACAAAGTAGGCACTCATGACTTGTGAGAAGCCATCATTGCCCCATCCGAAACGTCCCATAAGGGAGGGAACGGGCAGCGTGGCCAATGCCAGAAGCAGATAGAGGAGGCAGCGCACACGGACACTGCACCTCAGTGCATCGAGCAGGAGACTGAAGCACAGGAAGATGACATATACCTCGACAAGGACCCATACGAACCAGTAGCCTGCCTTATGAAGACTGAAAAGGGCTGTAGAAAGGCTGATAGAGCTGCACCCACAAAACATCAGACCCGTGACCATGCTGGGCAGCAACTGGTCAGTGAGCCGCCTGCGCAACTTGCACCAGGCTGTGCGTAAGCCGATGTGGGCCTTGGCCGCAAACAGTCCACTGACGAAGAAGAAAAGGGGCATGCGCGCGTAATCGATGATGGTATTGAAGACAGAGGCCTCATTGTGAAACACAAACAAGGCTACATGGCCATAGATCATCAACAACATGGTGATGCCCTTGAGTCCATCTACGTAGGCAAGGCGAGGTTTAGAAGTCATAGTGCGTTATGTTTTTCTTAGATAGACTAGTTGTTCTAGATAGACTAGTTTTTCTAGATAGACTAGTTGTTCTAGATAGTCTAGTTTGTCTAGATAGTCTAGTTTTTCTAGATAGACTAGTTGTTCTAGATAGACTAGTTGTTCTATGTTGGCTGCGATTTTAGTTCATTGAATACCCTCTCCCATTGGGTCATCACTTCCTCTACTGAGAATCGCCTTCGTATGCTTTCCTCTGCGGACTTTCCCATCCTTTCCCTCAACACAGAGTCATGCATCAGCGTGACCATCCTTTGGGCCAGGGCCTCCGTGTCACCCAGCGGTACGAGGTAACCGTTCTCTCCGTCCTGCAGGATGTGCCGAGGGCCATAGGGGCAGTCGAAAGCCACGGCAGGGAGCCCGCAACTCATAGCCTCAGCCAGTACGAGACTGAAGCCCTCGTAGCGTGAGGATACCACACAGAGGCTACCGCTGGCATAGACCGAAGCAATGTCCTTTACGGCCTCATGGGCGTGCACGCTGTCGGCAACTCCAAGGCTGCGAGCCTGCGCTTCCACCGGACACCTGTCACCATCGCCGTAGAGGTGGAGTTGCCATCCTGGGCATTGGGGTGCCACCCTGGCCCATGCTTCCATGAGCAAGTCATACCCTTTCTCATGAGAGTAGCGACCCACGGCAATGACACGTTGGGAGGTGTAGTCCACACGAGAATCCTGGGAGGTGTAATCTACCTCAGAATGCCTGAGCGTGGAGACCATGTTGGGAATCACCCGTACATCCCTGAGATACGGTTGCCAGAAGCGGGTGTCTTCCGCTGTGAGGCACACGACCAGGGAGAGCCGGCGTACGGACTGTAGCAGATGACGGTCCCAATACTGCATGAGAAGGCGCAACGGCCTGTTGTAACTGTATTTACGCGCCATCAACACGGTGGAGGACTCCGTATGTGATTCCAGCACTACGCGGGCTCCGGTGCGACGAGACTCGCTGATGATGACATCCAGCACGGAGAAGGAATAGACCGTTACCACCACTACGTCAGGCTGCAGTTCCTCCAACAACCGTCGCAACCGTTGGGCCAGTCCCTTACGGCTCTTTCGGTAAGCCATGACCCAAGGCAGAAAGGAAAAGCCCTCGCGCGTGGCAATGGGAACCTCCAGCGGATAGTGCTGTACTTCTGCATTAAGGGAAAAGGGTAGCGGACGGCTTTTCTGCTCGTAGGTAGCGAGTGACACACGCCAACCGGGAAGCCGTGAGAGATAGTTCATCTTGGAGGAAAGGATGCGTTCCATTCCTGCGTGCTGATGCAGTTTGTCTATGATGTAGAAAAGGTTCATTGTGGTCGGGTCTTGAGGGATAACAGCCTCATTACTGTCGGGTCTTGAGGGATAACAGCCACTTTGCCAGTCGATAGAGCAGATGCTGTATCCTGGGGTAACGTTTCAGCTCTGGGAGAAGAGTTACGAGAGGTACCTCCTCGGGCGTATATAGGTATCGGTAGTCATCCAGCACTCGCTGGGGGAAGAGTTGCTGCAACACCACCTCTTTCTCTTCGCGTACCATTTGAACGTTGGAACTGATGCCATGGAAGTCGTAGTCGGCCACGATGACATCCGTGAAAGCTACACGGCAATGACCGAAGACGATGGAGAGGACATTGAACTTGAAGTCCGACTGGATGCGTAGGGACTCATCGTACTGTTGTTCGGCAAAGAGGCTGCGGGCATAGAACATGGACTGGTGGTTGAAGGGTTCTTTCAGCAAGGTAAGTAGGGTTACAGGACCACGTCTCACCTGTTTGACCTCCTGCGTATCGCGGTTACAGTATCGCCCCAGGAGTATGTCGCACCCTTCTACCTCGGGAGCCACCTCTTCCAGCACGCGTGAGGAATGGAAGCAGTCACCGGAGTTCATGAAGTTGAGATACTCACCACTTGCCAACCTGATGCCCTTGTTCATGGCGTGATAGACACCATGGTCAGGTTCGCTCACCCAGTAGCTGATATGGGATGCATACTGGTGTATGAGCTCCACACTGCCATCCGTGGAACCTCCGTCGATGACGATATGTTCGAAGTCACGGCACGTCTGGGCAACCACACTCTCCAGTGTCTGCCGCAGTCCTTCTGCATTATTGTAGTTGATGGTGATGATAGAGAATTTCATGCTTCATGAGGTGGATTAGGGAGTTTTCTGCGTGCAAAGTTAATCATTATATCTGGAAAAGCCAAGGATGGGTGTAGAAAAATGTACCCCCTATCTCCTGTGGGGAATGTCATCTGCCTCCCAGCAGCAGTCTGAAATGCTTCTGGCAGAAGAGAATGACAAGGTAGCAAAGCAGGGTGATGAGCAGCACAAGTACCAGGGCTTGGGGGGAAGTATAGAGGATGCCGCCATGCAGTTGGAGATACCTCTCCCACAGAAAGTTGACCGTACCGATGCACATCCAGTGAAGACCCAGGATGACAATGGTGCCCTTGGACAAGGTGACCACCCAAGAAGGACAACGGCCGAGCAGCTTGCAGAGCTGGAGGAAAAAGAAAGTCCCCGTGAGACCGAACGCATAGAAGACAAAGCGCTCCACGAGGTAGTTGACCTGAGGAAGCAGCAGGAGGCACAGGGACAGCAGGAACCAGGCGATGCAGTTCACGTAGGAGGCATCAGGCAGCATCCTCCTTACGCCCGTGGCCTCCTTTTCCCTTCGCAAGAGACAGCCCGCAAAGAAGAAGGGGGCATAGTTGGTCATGGAATCCCAGGTAAAGGAGATGTTCAGCACCTCGTCATGCCACAGGTAGCCGGAAACCAGCACAAAGCCCGATACCACCAAGGCAAGGACATAGCGGGGTCGATGAGGAGAAAGGAGCGCGTCGGCGAGGAGTTTGAGCACCAGGAGCGCAGGCAGGAACCACGTGGGACCATCGAGCACTTTACCCACAAGACACCCCAATATGGGCTGTAGTAGCGCGTCCCACACTTGGCAGGGAGTGTCGCCCATGAGGACCTCCTTCACCAGCCAGTAAGGATAGAAGATGACCTGAAAGAGGAGGTAAGGCACGACAAGGCTCCACCAGTACTTGTGGAGGGCATTGCGAAGTGAGGGCTGCACCTTGTGGAGGTAGCCAGAGAGCAGGAAGAAGAGGGGCATCTGCACCTGACTCAGGTAGCACTTAAGGCCAGTGTCGTACTGGGGGACATGACAGAACACCACGACCATGATGCCGAGCACCTTGACCCAATCTATCCATTGGATTCTCTTCTCCTTGTCCATTACTTATATATTATATTGTGAAGCGTGCCCCTTGCAGACACCCATGTGGCGGCCTTTAGAAGCCAGAGGGTCGCATGGAGACTCCAAAATTAGTGATAATAATTGGAATATGCGACATTCCAAAGAAAAAAAAGCACAAAGACGTACATTTTTCTGCTATTATTTGTTCAATTGCCTGCTTCTGACTATCTTTGCAAGAAGAAAAATCAGTCACAACCGCATGAATCATGAAGCCAAGAGAGTGTGTTTCCTCTGCGAGAGCGTGCTCAGCATAGGAGGCGTCCAGCGGGTGCTGGCAGTCATTGCCACGGCACTCAGCCGCCATCACCACGTGACCATTCTCACGCTTCATGACGATGAAGGAGACGACCACTCGCTCTACGGACTGGACGCGACGGAGGTGGAGATAAAATGCTTCCACCCCACTCCACCGAGCGCATTCTCCTCCAGGTGGCACAGGCTCCTGAGTGGACTCTACAGAAAGGTGCTGCCACACAATGCCCTCACCTCACGCTTCTATGCCCGCAGTTCCTTTCCCGCCAGTCTCCGCCGGCAGTACGTGAAGGTGCTCAACGAGGGAGACTATGATGCCATCGTCGGTGTTCATGCCGGTCTCAGCGTCAAACTGGCCACCCTGCGCCATCGCCTCCATGCCCCCTGCGTGACGGGGTGGATGCACAACAGCTATCAGGCACTCTTCGAGGGAGAACGGCCATACCTCGGCGGACTGGCTTCGCACTTCCGCTTTCAGATGATGCGACTCGATGGCTGGGTGGTACTCTGCCACGCTGATGCCGCCACCTATAAGTCGAGACTGGGTCTCACGCCCACCGTGATTCACAATCCCCCCACCCTGGTACCGGGCACCCCCAGCCTTCACACCTCCAAGACATTCCTCTGCATAGGACGCATGACACCCCTCCACAAGGGTTTCGACATCCTCCTGCAGGCCTTTGCCCGCTTTGCCCCCCTTCATCCCGAGTGGAACCTGCTCATCGTGGGCGAAGGACCGGAGAAGGCCGACCACCTCACGTTCATCAAGACCAAGCACCTGGAGGGACGTGTACGCATGGCCCCCTTCACATCACACATCCAGCCCTACTACTCCCAGGCCACATGCTATGTCCTTGCCTCACGCTGGGAAGGCATGCCCCTGGTACTGGCAGAGGCCATGTCCCACCACCTGCCCATCATCAGTTCGGACATCCCCGTGGCCCGTGAGATTCTCCAGTCGGACTTTGCCCTGTTCTTCACCTCGGAAAACCCAGAGGAACTGGCACAGCGCATGGAGGAAGTGGCCTGCATGGCTCTCAAGACCCTGGACCGCATGGGAGACAGATCGGCAGAAGCAGCAGAACGTTTCTCTATCCAGACCCTTCTAGGCAGATGGGAGGAACTCCTGTTTCGACAAAGTGAACTATCGGACTCCAAGTAACTATGGCAAATCACAGACATGCATACCTCATCATGGCCCACAACGAGTGGGAGGTGCTCAACACCCTGTTGCGGCTCCTCGACGATGCCCGCAACGACCTCTTCCTGCATATCGACAGGAAAGTCGCCCATTGGCCTGCCCTCTATACTCCCACCAAGGCACGTCTCTTCCCCACCCCCCAACGTTATGATGTAAGGTGGGGTGACGTGGGGCAGGTGCATGCCGAACTGATGCTCTTCCGCACAGCCCACAGCCAAGGCCCTTACCAGTACTACCACCTGCTCTCCGGGGTGGATCTTCCCCTCAGGAGTCAGGATGACATCCATGAATTCTTCGACCGGCATGAGGGGAAGGAGTTCGTGGGATTTGCCTTGCATGATGACT
>CALZGT010000049.1 GCA_945787235.1 uncultured Prevotellaceae bacterium | reverse complement strand
CCTCACCCCAACAATAACCCTTTCGATACCCCATAACCTATAACCTCTAAACTATATAATAATGAACAATAATTCAGAATTGTATCAGACGCAAATCATCGAAGACGGAGTGGCCGCACAAGATGTGGCATCTCAGCCTGAATTGCCCAGAGTGGCCATCACGGCAGGCGACACCAACGGAGTGGGCTACGAGGTCATCCTGAAGACCTTGGCCGAACCCCTCATGCTTGAACTGTGTACCCCCATCCTCTATGGCAATCCCAAGACCATGGCCTACCACCGCAAGGCCCTGGGCATCGAGATTAACTACACCGTCATCCAGCAGGCTGCGGAAGCACGCCCCGGACGCATCAACCTCCTTGCCGTCAGCGACGAGGAGACCCGCATAGAGTTCGGACAGAGCAGCGAGGAGGCCGGACAGGCTGCCTTGAAGTGTCTGGAGGCTGCGGTGGCCGACTACCGTGAGGGGCTTTATGATGTCCTGGTGACGGCCCCCATCAACAAGCACAGCATCCAGCAGGAGGGTTTTCATTTCCCCGGCCATACCGAATATATTGAGGAACGGTTGGGAGAGGGTGCCAAGGCCCTCATGATATTAATGAACGAGCGCGTACGTGTGGCACTGGCAACGACCCACCTGCCCGTGTCGCAGATAGCCGGCAGCCTCACCACCGAAGGCATCCTGGAGAAGCTCCGCATCCTCCATACTGCCTTGCGCCGTGACTTCCTTATCACCCGTCCCCGCATTGCCGTGCTGGCTCTCAACCCCCATGCAGGCGACGACGGACTCCTGGGAGAAGAGGAACAGACCATCCTCACGCCGGCCATCCAGCAGGCCAATGAGGAACGCATCGATGCCTACGGCCCCTATCCCGCCGACGGCTTCTTCGGCAGTGCTGCCTTTGAGCACTATGATGCCGTGCTGGCCATGTACCACGACCAGGGACTGGCTCCCTTCAAGCTCCTGGCCATGAACGACGGGGTGAACTATACGGCAGGACTTCCCATCGTGCGTACCAGTCCCGACCACGGTACGGCCTATGACATCGCAGGACAGGGCAAGGCCGATGAAAACTCCTTCCGTCAGGCCCTCTACCTGGCCATCGATGTGTTCCGCAACCGCCAGCGTTATGATGAGGCTGTGGCAGACCCACTGCCCAAACTCTACCACGAACGTCGGGAGGATGAGCGTCGCGAGCGTCACCGCAATGCTGCCAACGACTTCAATCCCGCTGCTGCCAAGCGTGAGAGACTGGAGAGGGAAGGGAGACTCCAGGGAGGCCAGCAGGGATAGACAATCTAGTTAATCTAGTCATTCTAGTCATCCTAGTCATTCTAGTTTATCTAGCCAATCTAGTCAATCCATCGCCATGCTTGAGTATTACGCAGAGCGTACTGAGACGCGAAGCCTGGAACTGGCTGACGGACTGGTGAGCCAGGTCAGTCAGTCCTTGATGCAGGGAGTGGGGGAGCGTGAACTGGAAGGTGAAAGCACACGCTACACCTACTACATGCCCCAGCACATGCCGGAATGGTTTGCGCCCCGCACCTCCACCCTGCCTGACAACGTGTCGGAGGAGGTTGCCGTGTTGCATGCCCTGGAGGCCTTGGCACGCGAACAGGATGCCCGTGTCATCAAGGTGCGTGCCGTGGTGTCCTCTACCCTCACCGACGTGTCCATCCTGAATACGCTGATGGAACAGCCTGTCCATGATCACCGCGAACGCCACATCCTGCATTTGCATGTCGTCCTGGAACAGGAAGGACGCCACGAGATGGGGTTTGCCAGTACGGTGCTCTTCCAGCCCGTAATGCGCAGTAACCCCAGTGCCTGGCAGCCTTTGGTGCAGCGTGCCCTGGCCCAGGCCGACCACCTGTACCGTGCCATCACCCCCGAAGGCGGCGACATGCCCGTCGTCATGACTGCGGGTGCCAGTGGCATCCTGCTGCACGAGGCCATAGGCCATGCCTTTGAGGCAGACTTCAACCGCCAGCGTACCAGCATCTTCTCCGACAGGATGGGGCAGCAGATATGCCGGCCCCACATCACCATCGTGGACGATGCCACGTGTCCCCTTTGTGCCGGCACCTCGGCCTACGATGACGAGGGCATTCCCTCACAGTGTACCTACCTCGTCCATGAGGGCAGGTTGGAGAGTTACCTCCACGACCGCATCTCGGCACAGCATTATGGCGTGCGTCCCACGGGCAATGGCCGCAGACAGAGTTTCCGCCACGCTCCCGTGCCCCGCATGACCAACACCTACATGCTGCCCGGCGAGGCTACTGAGGAGGACATCATACACAGTGTGAAAAAGGGCATCTACGCCCAGTCTTTCACCAACGGACAGGTACAGATAGGGGCCGGCGACTTCACCTTTTTCCTCAAGACGGGCTTTCTCATCGAGGATGGGCATCTCACCGCTCCCATCCGCGATGTCAACGTCATCGGCAACGGTCCCCGTGCCCTGGCAGACATCTCTCTGGTGGGCAACAACCTCGTCATGGACAGTTCTGCCGGCTATTGCGGCAAGGCAGGACAGACGGTTCTGGTGGGACAGGGCATTCCCACGGTGCTTGTCGATAGATTAACAGTAGGAGGAATATAAGGGGGTGTAGATGCCCCACGTCTGTAACGTCATGGAAATATTGCATCAGGTAATGTCGATGATCGGCCACCGGGCCGATGCACGCCTGCTCTGGCTCCGCAATGTCGAGGAGACCCTCAGCATCATTAACCGCAAGGTAGATAAACAGCAGCGCAGCGAGTCACAGTCGCTGGCCCTCACCCTCTATGTCGAGGGACGGGAGGGTTTCTTCTATACCAATGTCTTCGATGAGGCTTCTCTGCGCCGTTTCGTGGAACGCAGTCTGGCCATGACGCGCCTCCTGGCACCCGATGAGTCCCGCACCTTGGTCTCGCCCGAACGTTGCTACCGGGGTGGGGGCGTGCCGCTCCTCAACTGCGATGACAGTCTGGAGGAGGTGCCCACCTCGCAGAAGCAGTCCATGGCCCTTGCCACGCAGGACGAGGTCATGGACCGTGATTCCCGCATCATCAGTGTCGATAGCCGTTATGTCGATCGCATCCACCAGGTACACCTCCTGACCACAGGCGGCTGTGAGGTCAGCGAGTGCAGTTCGCGCTGCACCCTCTCCACCCTCGTCAGCGTCAGGGGCGAGGGTGAGGCACGTCCCATGGACGGTTGGGGACAGACGCGCATCTTCCTGCGCGACCTCCCCACGGAAGGCATCGGCAGTGTGGCACTGGAGCGTGCCTTGCGCAAGGTAGGGCAGCGCCCCCTTCCCGCAGGCCGTTACACCATGGTGGTGGAGAGTCCCGTGGCTCCCACGCTCCTCCAGCCCCTCCTCTCCGCCATGTCGGGCTATGCCCTCCAGCAGCACAGTTCTTTCCTCGAAGGTCGGTTGGGCCAGCGTGTGGGCAGTGACCTCCTCGACCTCCTTGACGATCCGCACCAGGTAGGTACCCGTGGAGCCACCTATTTCGACTACGACGGAGCCGCCACCCATCCCCTCCGCCTCTTCGACCATGGCCGACTCTGCACTTATTTCATCGATACCCCTATGGGGCACAAGCTCGGTATGGCTCCCACCACGCAGGGTACCCACCGCCTCATCATGACACCCTCCGTACTCTCGCTCCAGGAGTTGCTCTGTGAGCAAGGCGAGTGCATCCTCGTCACCGACTTCAACGGTGGCAACTGCAATCCTGTCACGGGCCATTTCTCCTACGGCATCGAGGGCTTCCTGGTGCGCGATGGCCTCTACGTCCAGCCCGTCTGTGGCATGAACATCACCGGTCATATCCTCGACCTCTGGCAAAGCCTCGTCCGCGTGGCCGGCGACCATGACCCCTACGAGACGGAACTCATCCCCTCCCTGGTCTTCGAGGACGTGTCGTTCTGCTGAGGGCTGTTACCTGCTACTTGTTTCTCTTCACCGTGTGCAGGATTTCTCCCCGGGCATTTATCATGTCCAGCTTCAGTTCTTTCCTTGTGCAGGTCAGGATGGAGAATCCAGGCTGGCCGCTGACGAAGACGGTGCCCTCGACCTTTCCGACCTTTTGACGGGAGAGTGAGGCGGCAGAGTTAACTATGTAGTCTATTGGGGAACCCTGGGGCTTGATGTGCTGGAAGTTGTGGATGTGTCCGCACACGTACATATCCACCCTGTGCCGACGGAGGATGGGGTCCACCCGCTTCTGCATGTCCGTCCTCTCCTCCGTGCTCTTGGGCGTGTCGGCATAGATGGGATGGTGTCCCACCACCACCACCCAGTCCTCACGGGCAGCGGCCAGTTCCTTGTCCAGCCATGCCAGCTGTCGGTCGGCACGCTGCTGCCTTACCGTAGGGTAGTCCTGTGGGTCATTGTGGTACTTGTCTATCAGCGGTGTGGTGTCCAGGAAGATAACCCTCACGCTGGTGCTGTCCCCCTCGAACACCTTGCTGTAGTAGCGTGCAGGCATCTGCCATCGGCGGCTCACCTGCGCATAGTCCAGCACCGCCTGCGTGTTCCCCCTGTACTCATGGTTGCCCAGGATGGGGTACCAAGGAATCTGCAGTTCCGGGTGACTGTAGATGAGTTCGTAGTTGGTCATCCACAACGGGTCATCCACACTCTCCACTCCCATGAAATGATGCACGTCCCCCAGTGCCAGCACCGCCTCGAAGTCATGTTCCTCGGCCATGCGCCCCATGAGTTCCGCTATCGGCTTCTGTTCGTAGTAGCCGTTACGCCCCATATCGTTAGTCACCAGCAGCGATACCTGCGCGGAAGATACAGCTGCCCGGATGAGCAGCAGTATCGAGAATATAAACCTTTTCATTTCGTTCCCAGAGCTCCATAGTAAGGTTGAACGTCAGGCGATACGTAGCGTCTCGTGCCGATGGTCATTCCCTCGGAAAAGTAGGGTGTCAGCGTACCCTCAGCCCCCGTGAGGGCCGGAGAGCCCGGAGTGAGGTGCAGGTCCCAGGCAGGGTTGTAGGCATAGTCGGTCAGCCCCACCCGGTTGATGTCGAATGCCACGAAGGCAGGGTCGAGGAGGTTGTCCGGCGTGGCAATCCGGCTGTGCTTATCGACCTCGGGACTGTAGTTCTTGTTCTCCTGGGCATAGCCTTCGGCAGGATTGCCCACGGTGGCATCGCCCGTGATAGGCGTGGTCAGCGAACCAGAAGCATAGAAGTTGTAATCTATCACTGACTTGTCGTCATATCCACCGTCCGACTTGTTCGGGTCCTTGTAATTGGGTGTCATGGCACGGAACTTGCAGTTGACCATCAGGTTGTTGACCACGTTGACCAGGGCATTCTTCTCCACGTAGATGCAGCCACCCTTTTCCCCGTCGCGCCTCCATCCGGCGTTGAGGATGGTGTTGTTGTAGGCATTGGCCAGGAGCTGTCCGCGTGTCTCGCTCTGTCCCGAGGAAGAGAGTTTCAGTCCGTTGGTATTGGGCGAGAACATCACGTTGCCCGCAATGTCCGCCTTCACGCCCGCCTTCAGGTTGACAGCCTCAGCCCCCGTATAACCGTTGGCCGCGAAGGTGTTGTGGCAGACGATGCCCTTGCCGCCCATCATGTAGAGACCGTCGGAAGCCCCGTTGCGTATGATGGAGTGCGTCAGTGCATAGCACCCCTCGATGTTGTTGGTGGTTACCTGAGGATAGAGGTCATCTCCTGCCGTATAGATGCCTGCCACGGCAGCCGGCGATCCCTCGATGACCTGTGCCCCGGTGTATTCGATGACTACATGGTCCAGTGCCATCTCCTGGCAGGAAGCGTAGGCCACGATGCCACCCCAGAGTCCCTTGAAGGTGTTGGCCTCCGTCCTCAGTTCCTGTGCCACGGTGAAGGTGACGGGCTGTGCCTCCGTGCCCAGGGCATAGAGATTACCCTTGACGGAAATCTCCACCGGGACGTGGTTCACCCCTACGCCCTTGTCATCTACGAGGATGGTCACACCCGGCTCGATGGTGAGCGACTCCCCTTCGGGAATGACCAGGTGACGGTCCAGGTGTATGACCTCTCCCGTCTTCCATACGCCCGACACGATCATCTCCGTCTCGGTCACCTCCTGGTTGATACTCAGTTTTTCCTCCTCATCGCTGCATGAGGCAAGCAGCATGCCGCATGTCACGGCCATGGCTGCGCAGATACTTCTCATTTTCATCTTTCTCATTATTATATATAATCCTTATAACTTGTATCTCACTCCAATCATCAGGGTCTGTCCGTACCATTCCTTCCGTTCCAGGATGTTGCCCCTGTAGCGTGGGAAGTCCGTCACCCCATCCGTATGCGCCCCTTTCTGTATGTAGCGCACGAGCGGCAGGTTGAGCAGGTTGGTAGCCTTGAGGTAGAGCTCCACCCCGCTGCGCCAGGCCTTCTCCGCCGAGAGTTCCATGCGGAAGTATTCGTTCTCCCAGATGTCGTTCTCGTACCAGTTGGACACCTCTGCCAGCCTCTTCCCGATGTAGCTGCCCGTAATCTGCGCATTCACTCCATGTCTTGTGTCCTTGTAGAGCAGGGAGAGGTTGGCCACGTGAGCCGCCTGTCCGGCCAGGGGGCGTTTCTGGCTGACCATCACGATGTCGTTGCCCTGCATGGTGCGCTTTTCCGTGGTGATGCGTGAGAGGGTGAAGGTATAGTTGAACTTTATGCCGAAATGCCTGAAATACTTCAGCACATCCACCTCGGCCCCCGCGTTGTGGGCCGTGCCCAGGTTCAGCGGCGTGTAGTACGTGTCCTGACCCTCCGTGATGAGTCCGTACTCGATGGGGTTCTTCAGGTGCTTGTAGAAGAGTCCCACCATGCACTGCTCACTGGGCCGTGGGAAGAACTCCCACCTGAGATCTACGTTGTCCCCCACGGTATGTTTCAGCCCCGGCGTTCCCTTCTCCTTGTAGTCCTCGTTGATGATGCTGTAGGGCACTATCTCGAAGAAACTCGGTCGGTTGATGGCCCTCGCATAACTCATGTGCAGGTTCATGTCCTTGGCCAGACGGTATTTCAGGTGCAGGTCCGGCAGGCAGTCCCAGTACTTCTGGTTGCCCTTGCCGTCGGTGCTGCGGGGATATTTCAGCACATATCCCTGATTCGTGTGTTCTGCCCTGAATCCCCCCACGGCCTCCCAGTTCCCCTTCCGGTACGTAGCCATGGCGTATGCGGCACCTATCCTCTCCGTGGCATCGTAGTTGAGCGGGTCGCCCACGTTGCCGTATTCACGGGGCGTGAGCCTGAGCTCGTCGAAGTTCGTCCAGTCCGTGCCATACACCTGGTACGACTGTGTGCCCGTACTGCTGTCGAAGGTATATTCGTTGAAGAAGGAGTCCCTCTTCTTGTCGCGGTACATTCCGCCGGTCTTTACCGTCCACGCCTCGGCGATTCGGTAGGTGAAGTTCACGTATCCGGCCCAGTCCCTGTCCGTGTTGTGTTCCCATCGCCTTGTGGCCGCCTTGTTGGTCTGCACGTGAGTGCCCTGCAGATAGACCTGCGCATTGTCCGGTGTCTGGTTGCCGGCCCTGGAGAATACCCCTTTCCAGTCTATCCCTCCCTTCCCGTTTCCCGTCTTGTGTTCACCCGAGAGCGTGCTGTTGAAGATTTGCTGCCTGTTGTGCTTCATCCTCACCGAGGCTACCTGGTCCGCCTCGCCCGTCCTCACCTGGTCATCGCCCATCCAGAGGAACCCGTTGTACCACGTCAGTTTGTGTCGGGCAGACAGCGCATAGTCCAGTTTGGCATGCAGGGCCAACCGCTGTTTGTGGTCCGAATAGGTACGGTATTCCTGGTCGCCCACCGCCTTGGTGTAGTTATAGTAGTCCATGTTCTTGCCCCGGTGCAGGTTCTGGTAGCTTGCCGAGAGCAGGAACCCCAGCTTGTCGGCCAGCACCCTGTCGCCGTAGGCCAGCGAGGCAGTCAGGTCGGGCAGGGGAGCGTGTGACCTGACGTGCAGGCTTGACATACCGAAGTCTGCGGCCGTCATCCTGTTCTGTCCAATGTTCCCCCTCCGTTCGTCGGGCGATTTTGCGTCTATCTCACCGTGGGCAGAGGACAGGAAGTCGCGTCCCAGGTACGTGGCGTTGTAGCCCGTGGAGAGGTTGGCCGTAAGCAGTCGGCGGGCCGGGGCATCCTTCATCACCAGGTTCACCGCGCCTCCTATGCCGTCGCCCTCCAGTTCTGCCGTCATCGACTTATGTACTTCGATGCGTGAGAGGATTTCCGAGGGGAAGAGGTCGAGCGGCACGAAGCGGTTCTTGTTGTCCGGGCTGGGTATCTTGATGCCGTTCACCAGCGTATAGTTGTAGCGTTTGTCCATGCCGCGCAGTATGGCATACTGCCCCTCGCCCGAGGAGTTGCGTTCCACCGTCACGCCCGACATGCGCTGTATGATGTTGCCCACCGTGATGTCGGGAGCCAGTTCCATGGCCTTCGAGCCCAGCACGTTGACCACGTTGGCCGAGTTCCTTTCTATCTCGATGGCCTTGGCATCGGTGCTGCCGTTGTAGTTGGACATGATGGTCACCTCCGTGATGTGGGTGGATTTCTCCTCCAGCCGTATGTCCAGGAACTTACCCGTGTAGAGTACCTCCACCGGTTCGAATCCCATGAAGGAGCAGCACACCACGGGCTGTGCGGCCTCCGTGCGCAGTGTGAACGAACCGTCCAGTCCTGCCGTGGTACCCCGGGTAGCCTCACCCTTCACGTGTAGGGTGGCACCCGTCAGGGCTTCCCCCGTCAGGCTGTCCAGCACCCTTCCCTTTATCTCTCGGGTGACCGTCTGGCTCCATGTCAGTCCCACCCAGCATGCCATGACGATGGCTGCAAGCACTTTCTTCATCTTTGCTTCTTTTTGTTTTTTTTGTTTTCGGCGGCAAAATTACGGCAAAGATGTTACATGCTCATTTCAAAGACGTGACAGAAATGTGAAAGAAAGAAGGGGGTTCATTGTTCATTATTAATAGATAAGTTGTGACTATCATTTTTTATTTGTATCTTTGCAGCCGACAACTAACTTGATCCAAAAATATCCAATGCAAATGAAGAAAAATTTTATCGCTACGATGGCCATGCTCCTGCTGACAGGCACGGCGCAGGCCCAGAGTGAACTCTATCCCCAGCATTTCGACCTTGAAGAAGTCAACCTGCTGGACGGTCCCCTGAAGACGGCACAGGACCGCAACATCGAACACCTCATGAGTTATGACGTGGACTGCCTGCTCACACCCTACGTGCGGCAGGCCGGACTGAGCAAGACCACCGACCCAAAGAATCCCTATTACCAGTGGGAGAAGAAGCACCCCAACCATGCCAACTGGGGCAGTCCGGACTTTGACCTGAGCGGACACGTGGGAGGACACTACATGACGGCTCTCGCACTGGCCTATGCGGCCTGCCACGACGAAGCCACACGGGCCAGGCTGCTGGAACGCATCGACTACATCGTGCGGGTGGTGAAGGACTGCCAGGATGTCTATGACAAGGACGAGACGGGCATGTACGGCTTCGTGGGCGGACAACCCATGAACGACAACTGGAGAAAACTCTATCAGGGCGATGTAGATGGATTCTGGAAGGGAGCGAAACCTGTGCCTTTCTACTGCCAGCACAAGATTCTGGCGGGACTGCGCGACATCGCCCTCTACACACAGGATGACGCCACGTGCCAGCGTGCCACGATGGCCAGGGAGATGTTCCGCAAGATATGCGACTGGAGCATCCTCGTGGTGAGCCGACTCAGCGACGATGCCCTGCAGCGCGTACTGTGGACGGAACATGGCGGCATGAACGAGACACTGGCCGATGCCTACCGCATGTTCGGTGAGGAGAAATACCTCAAGGCAGCCAAGAGATACAGCGACATGGGCATGGTGAACGGCATGCAGACGCTGGACAGGAATTTCCTGAGCGGAAAGCATGCCAATACGCAGGTGCCCAAGTACGTAGGTTTCATCCGCGTCAACCAGGTGTCGGCCACGGGAACCGCCCAGTTCCGCACGGCGGCCGTCAACTTCTGGACGGACGTGGCCGGGAACCGCACCGTGTGCATAGGCGGCAACTCCGTCGAGGAGCATTTCCTGGGTAAGGACAACGGTGACCGCTACATCGAACGCCTGGACGGCCCCGAGAGCTGCAACACGAACAACATGCTCAAGCTCACGGAGAATCTCTTCGACACCTTCCATGACAGCAAGTATGCAGACTTCTACGAGGCGGGCATGTACAACCACATCCTCTCCACCCAGGACCCCCGCACCGGCGGCTATGTCTATTTCACTCCGCTCAGGCCGCAGTCGTACCGCATCTACAGCGTACCCAACCAGGACATGTGGTGCTGCGTGGGTACGGGTATGGAGAACCATGAGAAGTACGGACACTTCATCTATACGCACTACAAGACGGCCTCCGCCCACACGCTCTACGTCAACCTCTTCACGCCCTCCGAACTGAACAGCAAGGACTTCCAGCTCAGGCAGGAGACTACCTTCCCCTACGAGCAGCAGACGACACTGACGCTGGGCAAGGGGGGCTCCTTCACGCTGGCCATCCGCAAACCTTCCTGGGTGGCCCAGGGATTCAGCATCAGCGTGAACGGCAGCCCGGCGGAATATACGCTGTCGAAGGGGTATGCCACCCTCAAGGGGGACTGGAAGAAAGGCGACGTGGTGAAGGTCAGCCTTCCCATGGAACTGCGCTATGAGACCTGTCCCTTGATGAAGGACTACATCGCCTTCAAGTATGGTCCCGTACTGCTCGGGGCACGCACCACCAAGGAGAAGGCTTCCGACCCGGGTGACCTCCAGTACGTGGCCCTCACGCATGAATATGCCAAGGGCGAGCGCATGGGACATGCCCCGGGTGCCTATACGGCCAAGTATGACCTGAGCACCATGCCTATGCTCATCGGTGACAGGGACAAGGTGCTGGAGCGCATCACGCCTGTGGAGGGCAAACCGCTGACTTTCACCCTCGACGTGAGACGGCAGGAGGAGACGGCCTCGGGATATGCCTGGAAGCAGCTTACGTTGGAACCCTACTATGCGCTGCACCACAGCCGCGTGTGCAACTACTTCTACCAGGCTACCTACGAGGACTACATGAACAGTACCTGGGCACAACTGGAACGGGAGCAGAAGGCCATCGAGGAGCGTACCATCGACCAGGTGGATATGGGCAAGCAGCAGTCGGAGGCCGGTGTAGTGACCTTCTCTACCAATTCCACGAAGGGTTCCTACAAGGAGGAGGACTACCGCGACACGAAGGCCAGCGGCTGGATGCAGATAGTGCTGAATGACACGGTGAAGGGCAGCGAGAACCTGGCACTGATGCTGCGATACCAGGCGGATGACAAGGGCCGTAAGTGCAAGATATACGTCAATGACGAACTGTTGAAGGACTATACCGTGCCTGCCACCCCAGCCAATGTAGATGGCAATAACTTCTACAACCTGGAACTGCCCCTCGGCTCTCTGGCCTTTGGCAAGGATGGGAAACCCGTGACGCGCTACGTGGTACGCATCGTGGCCTCTGATACCACCCCCAACCCGGGTCTCTACTACATCCGTCTGGTCAAGGACAGCAAGGTGGGGGAGAAGAACTACAAGTTCCAGGCCTCCGACTGGGGGTACACGGGTGATACTGGCCGTCTGGCACAAAGCAAGATCAAGGTGGATGCCTCTGCCAATACCTTGACGATGACGCAGAGCGGACAGAACAACATCTGTCTGAAATACGGAGCCCAGGGGACGCATGACGTACCCCTGGAGCAGAAGTACCTCGTCATACGGGGTACCAACCTCAGCACCTCGGCAGGCAGTGCCTTCCTGTGGTGGCTCAACGGAAGGAACGTGGGTTCGTCAGTGGCTCCCGGCAAGACCTCAAGACTGAAGGACGGACGCACGCAGCTGGTGTGGGACATCACGCAGAGCGGTATTGATGACAACTGCAAGAGTGACCCCTGGACGCTCACCACGTCTTACAATGCTGCCAGCACCCTGTTCGGTCTTACCGCCGTGAATGCCTCGCAGCCGGTAGTCATCAGCTACATCGGTTTCCTGAGTGAGTCGCAGCTCTCCGGCACGGCACTGCCAGACGGTGACTGGACCTCCGTGCAGGCCGTGAGACAGACAACCCAGGCCGAGGGCCTCTATACGCTCTCTGGCACACTGGCTGGACAAGCAAAACATGGCATCTACATCGCACGCACGCCTGACGGCCGTGGGAAAAAGGTAGCGAGAAACAATTGACAATGAATAATGAACAATTAACAACGAACAATGAATAATGAATAATGAACAATGGGCTGCGCGGTGTAACACTGCGCAGCCCATTGTTCATTGTTCATTGTTCGTTGTTAATTGTCAATCACTTATCCTCCGGTGCCTGGTCGATGAGTTCCATGAACTGGTCGAGCTTGGGCGTGATGATGATCTGGGTGCGGCGGTTGCGCTGCTTGCCCACGGGTGTGTCGTTGGTGGCGATGGGGTTGTACTCACCACGTCCACCTGCGGTGAGACGCTTGGGATCTACGCCGTACTTGGTCTGCAGTTCCTGTACCACGCTGGAGGCACGGAGACAAGAGAGGTCCCAGTTGTTGCGGATGTTGGTCTGTGAGATGGGTACATTGTCCGTGTTACCCTCGATGAGCACCTCATAGTCCTTGTAGTCCTTGATAATCTTGGCAATCTTGGAGAGCGTCTCCGAGGCACGGCTGTTGATCTTGTACGAACCACTCTCGTAGAGCATGTTGTCGGCCAGGGAGATATAGACCACACCCTTCAGTACCTGCACGTCCACCTCCTTGAGTTCCTCCTTCGAGAGGCTGCGGGTGAGGTTGTTGGTGAGCACCAGGTTGAGCGAGTCACTCTTGGTCTTCACCTCCACCAGGTGACGGATGTACTGGTTGGACTCGTTGATCTGATCTACCAGTTTGGAGATGTTCACGTTGTTGCTGCTGGCATTGGTGAGTGACTTGTCCAGAGAGTTCTGCAGTGACGCATTGACCTGCTTCTGGCTGTTCAGCTCGCTCTTCAGTCCCGTCACAGCCTGCTGGCTGGCAGCGAGCTGCGCGTTGAGCGTGGCAATCTGCTCACGTGCGTCACCGCTCTTGTCGGTCAGTTCGCGGTTGGCCTTCTGCAGTTCCTCGTTGCTCTTCTGGCAGTCCAGGAGAGCCTTCTTGCTGACGCAGCTGCTCATGATGAGCATGGCTGCCATAGGGAGAATAAATAACTTTTTCATCTTCGTATAGTTTTTGAATTGTTGTTTTTTACTGCCATGTATGCTTTCACGCTGCAAAGATATGGATAAAAATCCAAACTCCAATAGGATTTCTCCTAAAAGGGTGGGGGGAAAGCCTATTTTAGTTCA
>CALZGT010000048.1 GCA_945787235.1 uncultured Prevotellaceae bacterium | reverse complement strand
CAGGGACTCACTGTAGATGTTCTTTATGGACTTCCTCTGCGTGTTGACATAGAGGTTCGAAGTAGCCGCCTTGTCCTTGTCCGTGCTGTAGTTGTTCTCGTCAGCTGCACGAAGGCGATGGAATGCGTTCACGCTGACGCGGTACTTCCCCTTGGGGACATTCGTGAGTGTCTGGCTCACATTCCAGGTTCCACCCTTTACCGTATAAGTCTGGAAATCGCAGGCTACCGTACCCGTACCGGTCTTTGCCCAGCCTGTCGAGGCATTCGTGGCGTATTGAGGGTTCTGAAGCAGATGGGTGACGTTCACCCATACGTTGTCAGCCCTGCTTTCCTGGCTGTGAAGTGAGAGGCCGATGAGTGCGCAGGCAGCCATCGCCATTTTTTTCAGGTTCTTCATTACTGTGTTATCTGTTTAGGATTAAGGTGGGGGTTAGAAAATCCCACTGTCAAAGGGTTATTATCGATATAATGTTATAAATGGAGGACAAAAATACGAATAATAATCAGGCAAGCCAAGGAAAAGGGAGAAAAAGTAGCGTGTAGCGTTAAGTAATGTTCAAAAAATAACTTCCTATGATTTTACTTCGTCACTTTTACATCATCTTTTTGGTTGGATTTCATCCTTCGTTTTCTCGCCATGGCAATGACTGAGCAAGCTCATCATTGCTCATCTGGCTTAACGAAAACGTTCTATTTCAGCATTTGCTCGGTTACGATGCCCGCATCGTGCCCTTACAAATACTGCAATATAACACAAAAATCTGAAGCAAAATTGCCGAAGTTATTTTTTGAACATTACTAAAAATGCCCTGTAGAAAACGAAAAAGTCACAATCTTGAAGATTGTGACTTTCTTTGTTGCGGAGGCACGACTCGAACGTGCGACCTCCAGGTTATGAGCCTGGCGAGCTGCCAACTGCTCCACTCCGCGATGTGATTCTCAACTGGGTAACCTGTTGTTTCCCGTTTGCGAGTGCAAAGTTACGCACTTTTTGTGGAATAGCCAAATGTTTTGGCAAAAATATGCTAAAAAACACCTAAAAAAACTTATTATCGCACATAAAAGGGGTGTTTGTGCAGCTTTTTTTGCTTCAAGTATTGCACATATCGGCCTTTTTGTGTAATTTTGCACTCGTTATGGCATTATCAAAGACAAGACAGAAATTAGTCGATGTGGCGCGTCAGTTATTTGCGAAGCAAGGATTTGACGACACGACAATGAACGACATAGCGCAGGCGTCGGGCAAGGGGCGCCGTACGCTCTATACCTATTTTAAAAATAAGGAAGAGATATACTATGCCGTGATAGAAGCAGAGATGGAACGTCTGACGGACAGCATGAAGGATGTGGCACTGCACGAGATGCGTCCTGTGGATAAGATAGTAGAGATTGCCTATACGCATCTGCGTCTCATCAAGGAGGCCGTGTTGCGCAACGGCAACCTGCGTGCAGAGTTCTTTCGCGACATCTGGCTTGTGGAAAAGGTAAGGCGTCATTTTGACCAGACCGAGGTGGAGCTCCTTACGCAGACTGTGTTCGACGGAGTGCGGATGGGGTTGCTCCAGGTGGAGAACATCCCTCTTACGGTAGATATCCTCCACTACAGCATCAAGGGACTTGAGGTGCCCTATATACATGGTCGTCTGGGCGAGGGAATGAGTGAACTTATCAGCCGTCCCCTGGTGAAGAACCTCATTGACCGTGCTCTTGGCCGATAAGTCATGGCAATCCTGTCCTGCCTCAAGACGGAAGGGACATGGAGAGAAGAAGAAAACAACCAAGATAAGTTAATCTAAATAAACAAACGATTATGGGATTATTGACAGGAAAGACCGCATTGATTACAGGTGCGGCACGTGGTATTGGCAAGGCCATTGCCTTGAAGTTTGCCCAGGAAGGTGCCAACATCGCATTCACCGACCTGGTGCTCAATGACGAGATGGCTGCTGGTCTGGAGGCCACCCGTCAGGAGATTGAGGCCGTAGGCGTAAAGTGCCTCGCCTATGCCGGTAACGCAGCAGACTTTGCGCAGACCGAGGAGACCGTAAAGAAGGTGAAGGAAGACTTTGGCACGATAGATATCCTGGTGAACAACGCAGGTATTACCAAGGATGGCCTGATGCTCCGCATGACAGAGGCCCAGTGGGATGCCGTCATCAATGTCAACCTGAAGAGCACCTTCAACTTTACCCATGCCTGTGTGCCCGTGATGATGCGCCAGAAGGGCGGTTCCATCATCAACATGGCCAGCGTGGTGGGTGTACACGGCAATGCAGGACAGGCCAACTATGCCGCTTCCAAGGCAGGTATGATAGCCCTGGCCAAGAGCATCGCCCAGGAGATGGGCCCCAAGGGCATTCGTGCCAACGCCATTGCTCCCGGTTTCATTGAGACTGCCATGACCGCACAGCTCTCGGATGAAATCCGTGAGGAGTGGAAGAAGAAGATTCCCCTGCGCCGCGGCGGACAGGTAGAGGACATTGCCAACACGGCTCTCTATCTGGCCAGTGACCTGAGCAGCTATGTGAGTGGTCAGGTCATCCAGGTGGATGGTGGTATGAACATGTAAATCTTCGCAGTCAACTTGAAAGTCATCTACGAAGATAACCATCTGATTATCGTTTCCAAGAGAAGCGGGGAGATCGTCCAGGGCGACAAGACCGGCGACACCCCGCTCTCGGAAACGGTGAAACGCTACATTGCCGAACGCTATCACAAGCCAGGCAACGTATTCCTAGGTGTGGTGCACAGGCTGGACCGACCGGTCAGTGGTCTCGTACTCTTTGCCCGTACCAGCAAGGCATTGAGCCGCCTGAGCGAAATGTTCCGCACGCGCGCCGTACGTAAGACATATTGGGCCATCGTCACAGCCCGTCCTGCCCAACGGCAGGCCACCCTGACACACTGGCTGACGCGTGACGAGAAGTCCAACAAGGCCCGGGCATATGACCGCGAGGTACCTGGCAGCAAGAAAGCCATACTGGACTACAGGGTCCTGGCCTCGTCGGAGAGATACTGGCTGCTGGAGGTAGAACTCCATACGGGAAGGCATCACCAGATAAGGTGCCAGTTGAGCAAGATAGGCTGCCCGATAAAGGGAGACCTGAAATACGGAGCCGCTCGTAGCAATCCCGATGGGAGCATCTCGCTCCACGCACACCAATTGCAATTTGAACACCCAGTCTCCAAACTACCCATTGACATCATCGATGGAGTACCAGAGGAACGTCTGTGGAGGTGGTTCGAGGAGACGGTAGAACACGAACAGCGTGAAAGAGAAACCTAAGCATATACAGACAGAGGAGTTGCAGTCCCAGCAGGATGCAGACCCTGGTCAGATTTCCGGAACACAGCGTGTCGGGAAGTCTGGGAAGAAGCGTGGCCTGATGGCTCGCTTTTTGCGTTGTGTATGCTGGCTGTTGCTTAGTCCGATTCTCCTTTTCCTCCTCCTCACAATCCTGCTCTACATCCCCTGCGTGCAGGATTGGGCTACGCAGAAGGCATGCGAATACCTGGGAGAGGCCACCGGGTTGGATGTCAAGGTAGAACGCCTGCGCATCAAGTTCCCCCTGGACGTTGCACTGCGTGGTGTCTGCCTCAGCGAGACTGAGGGGTGTGATACCGTCCTTGCCGTGGAGCATTGCGTGCTGGACCTTGACCTGGGACGTATCCTCTCTTGGGAAGCCGGCATAGATGCACTGGACCTGAACAACGCCATCGTGGATTCACGCGGACAACTGGCTTCGTTAACACTGCGTGGCCGCCTCAGTACCTTTCACCTCGATGCCCATCCGCTGGAATTCAAGGAGGGTAGGGTAAACATCACATCAGCCCATCTGGATGGTTGTGATATTGATATTGCCTTGCGAGATACCACCCTCATGGACACCACAACCAGTGCTCCTCTGCCATGGACGCTGGACTTTCACGAGATCCGCCTTTCCGACACACGGGTGTCCTTCAGTACGGCCCTTGACACGCTCTCCGTGCGTGCGGGCATAAGAACCATGACCTTGGCTGACGGCAGTTTTGACCTGGGGCGCAATCAACTGTCCTTGCTGGAACTGTTCCTGCAAGCCGATTCCGTCACCTATGACATGAACTATGCCCCTCGTCAGGAGGGACTCGATGTCAATCATCTCAGTTTCCATGACCTCACCATCGACCTTCCCGAGTGCAACCTTGACCTTGAAGCCCTGCACCTTCGCACCACATTGTCCTCCCTGCAGACCCAGGAGACAGGGAGCGGACTTGAGTTGCAGGGCCTCAGTGGCAAGGTAGAACTGGACACCACACGTCTGAGACTGGAAGATGTCATCCTTCAGACCCCAAGCAGTCAGCTTACGGCCTGGGCCGACATGGAGTGGGCCTCCCTCGCCCCTCAGGGAAAGGGACGGATGGATGCCCGTCTCTCTGCCCAGTTCAGCAAAGCTGACGTATTGCGTCTGGCAGCTGCCTACCTTCCCTCTTCCCTCCGTTCCCAATATCCCGACCAACCCTTTACCGCCGAGGTTGTCCTCAGCGGGAACCTGGGTGGTGTCGATGTGGAGACCTGCCGGGTGGTGATGCCAGGTGTCTGTGACGTGAAGGCAGGCGGTACGGCCTCCCATCTGATGGAACCCGACAAGCTGGCTGCAGACCTTGCGTGGGACATCCATACTGGTGACCTCTCGCTGGTGCAGCGGCTGGCGGGGCTCACGGGGATACACCTGCCCCCCATGGACCTCCGTGGTACGACACGCATTGCCGATGGGCAGTACCAGGCAGACCTCTCCCTCCGTCAGGGGAAAGGACGAGCCCGTGTCAAGGGTACTTTCGATGCCAAGCGTCAGTCTTACCGGGCCGTGGCAGACCTCAAGGAACTGGCATTGAGCCATTTCCTACCTATGGATTCAGCCTTTGTGCTGACTGCATATGCTGACGTGGAAGGCCGTGGACTGGACCTCTTCTCACCCGCTTCCAGACTTACTGCCCAGTTGCAGGTTCCCCGTTTTTCCTATGGCAAGACCAGTGCCGGCAACGTGTCTGCCGACGTGGCCGTGCAACGTGGCCATGCCATGCTGAATTTTTACAGTGGTGGCGACATCATCAATGCCGATGGATGCGTGGAACTGTCCCTGCATGGCAGTCAGGTAGATAGTGCAGAGTTTGCCCTCGACGTGCGCAGTCTTGACCTCCATGCCCTGGGTATTTCAGAAAAGCCCTTCCGGGCCTCTATGACCCTGCATGTCCAGGGGCAGAGCAACCTCTCAGATTACCACAACGCCAAGGGAGATGTCAGTGCCATCCAACTGGAACTGGCCGATACCGCCTTCTATCCGCGTGACATCCATCTGGAAACCCTCCTTACTCCAGACACCACCTTTGCCCTGCTCTCTGCCGGTGACCTCTTTTTCCATCTCGAGTCCCAGGAATCTCTGGAAGGTCTCATCGAGAAAGGAACCTTGCTGGCAGACAGTGCGTCACAACTGATGCAGGCACATCGCTTCGACCGCAACCTCCTGACCTCCATGCTTCCTGCCGCTGACCTCTGCATCCAAAGCGGGCAGTCCAACCCCTTGTCCAACGTCCTGGCCAAACTGTCGGGTATCTCCTACCAGGAACTTGACGTGGACCTGCACACTCATCCCGTGACAGGACTGCAGGGGGATGGCCATCTCTATACCACCCACACTGGTGCGGTGATTCTGGATACCCTCACCTTCAAGCTATACCAAGATACCGTGGCGACCTACTTCGATGCCCGTGTCTGCAACGGCAAGAAGAACAAGGACGTGACGTTCGATTCACGTCTCCATGCCAGTGTCAATCCAGACAGCGTGTCACTGGCGTTCCTCTTCTTTGATGAGCAGAGACGGAAAGGTGTTGACCTCGGGGCCGCCTTGGCTTTTCGTCCCGAAGGCCTTCGGGTACACCTCACTCCCTATCGTCCCATCCTGGCCTTCCGCCATTTTACGGTCAATCCAGACAACTATGTGGAACTCCTCAAGGACGGCCGTGTGGATGCCAATCTCGACCTGGTGGCCGATGACGGAACAGGTCTGAAACTCTATTCCACCCCCAACGAAGAGGCAGAGCAGGACCTCACGGCCTCGCTCAACCATTTCAATGTCGGTGAACTCTGCAACGTGATGCCATACATCCCCTATATCACAGGTCTGCTGCATGGTGATGTCCGCTACACCAAGACGCAGGGCGTGAACAGTGTCATGGCCGACCTCACCGTGAGCGACATGCACTATGAGGGCTATCCCATGGGAGACATCAACCTGAATGCCGCCTACATGCCCAACGAGGATGGCACGCATTTCGTCGATGGTCTGCTGATGCAGAATAACCATCAGGTGCTGAGTTTCAGCGGTCAGTACGCCGACCAGGGAACCACAGACCAGATAGATGCCGATGCCCGCCTGGAGCGTTTCCCCATGTCGTTGGCCAATGCCTTCCTGGACGAGACCTTCCAGCTGGCCGGATATCTGAACGGAGAGGTGAAGGTGAGCGGCAGTACGTCGCAGCCTGTCATCGATGGCATCATCCGCAACGACTCGTTGCACCTGCTCTCTCCGCTTTACAGTTTCAACATGGCGGTGGAGGATGACAGTATCGTTGTCTCTGACAACCGCCTCTCCCTGGACCGTCTGGTGGGACATACCCAAGGGTCTTCGCCCCTCACACTGGACGGTACCATAGACTTTGGGGACTTCTCTGACATCTCCCTGCAAGTCAATGCCAAGGCATCTAACTTTGAACTCATCAATGCACAGCGCAGCAGGAAAGCAGCTGCCTACGGCAAGGTCTATGTCAACCTGGATGCCACTGTCCAGGGAAGCGTCAGCAGGCTCAACGTGTATGGCAACCTGGGCGTGCTGGGCAATACAAATGTCACCTATGTTCTGTTGGACTCTCCCATCACGGTAGAGGATGAGATGTCCGACCTGGTGGAGTTCTGTGATTTCAGTGATACCCTGGACATAGAGGAACCTGAACGCCCCATGCCCGGCAACCTGCGCATGGATTTCAATATCAGCATTGACCAGGCCGCCATGGTGAACTGCCTGCTTAGTGAAGATGGAGCCAACTATGTACGGCTGGAAGGTGGAGGAGACCTGCGAATGAGTTACAACGACACCCGTGGATTCCAACTCTTCGGGCGCTACAACATCCTGCAAGGTGTACTGAATTACACCCTCATGGTCGTATCGCTGAAGGACTGTTACATACAGGACGGCAGTTATGTGGAATTCAGTGGTGACATACTCAATCCCCGTCTCAACATTGCTGCCAAGGAACGGGTCAACAGCACTGTGACAGAGAACGATACTCCCCGTGGCGTGGCTTTCGACGTAGGGCTCAAGATAAGCCAGACCCTGGAGAACATGGGACTGGAGTTCACGCTGGAAGCTCCCGAAGACATGAACGTACAGAACCAAATAACACAGATGACCGCAGAACAACGGGGACGTGTGGCGGTGACGCTGATGACTACGGGCATGTATCTGGTGGAAGGATCCGGAAGTGGGGGAGGATTCAATACTACCAATGCCCTGAACGCCTTCCTGCAGAGCCAGATTGCAGGCATTGCCGGAAAGGCACTCAACACCATTGACCTCAGCCTGGGTGTAAGTAACAATGCCACAGGCAGGGGAACGACGACGACCGACTATAGTTTCCGCTTTGCCAAGCGCTTTTGGGGCAACCGCGTCAGTCTCATCGTGGGAGGCAAGGTGAGTTCGGGAAGTGATGCCGTCAACACAGGGCAGAGCATCATCGACAATGTGAGCATCGAATATCGTCTTGACAAGTCGGGCACCCGCTATGTCACGCTCTTCTATGACAACAACTACGAGTCCGTATTGGAGGGTGAGGTCCTGGAAATGGGTGTGGGTCTTGTGCTACGGCGCAAGACGAATCGTCTGGGTGAACTCTTTATTTTCCGTAAGAAATGAAACGCAAGTCATACATATACGTGGTAATGCTTTTCCTCGCAGCCCTGCTTGCGGGGTGTTCCACCACGGCGCATCTGCCGGAGGATGAAGTGCTCTATACGGGTATCACGGACATTTCTTTTGCCGATGATGCCAAGAAAGAGAAAAAGAACAAGAAGGAAAAGAAGCAGGAGGAGACCGGAGTCATCACCGCCCTCAACGAGGCATACGAGCATGTGGAGCGCATCCTCTCTGGCGAGTCCATACCACAAGCGACTCCGACCCTTACTGCCCTGCAACGTGACTCCCTGAAGGCAGACCGCGAGATGCTGGAAGAGGCTTCAGCCCTTGTCAGGGATGAGGTGAGCGGCGTGCTCAGCATTGCGCCCAACAACTCACTGTTAGGAAGTGCCAAATATCGTTTCCCTCTCCCCTTCGGACTGTGGTTTTACAACGGTTTTGTCGGCAAGGAGAAACGTTTCGGAAAGTGGGTATTCAACACCTTCTCTGTCACCCCAAAACTTATCAGCAGTGTCAACCCCTCGTTGCGTGCCAAGGTGGCGCGTAACGTGCTCCACAACTACGGTTATTTCCAGGGCGATGTCCAGTATGATGTCTATCCCCACAAGAACAATCCACGCAAGGCCAAAGTGGGCTACCGGGTACATCCGGGACAACTGTTTCGTCTGGACAGCATTGCCTTCCTGCACTTTCCGCCTGTGGCAGACTCCCTCATCCGTGCCACTGCCCGTAAGTCCCTGCTGCATCGCAACCAGCCTTTCACGGCCTCTTCCCTCAGCGAGGAGCGGGAGCGCCTCAACACCCTGTTCCGTGACAATGGCTTTTATTATTGCCAGCCCAACTTCTTCAGTTTCCGTGCCGATACATTGCAGCGCAGGAATTGGGTACAATTGCAGGTAGTCCCCTCCCGTGAACTGCCCGCTGAGGCAGGCCGACGCTACTATCTGCGGCGCACCCGACTGCACTTGGTTGATCCTCTTGCAGGCGCACAACAGACCGATTCCATGGGACGTACCGATGCTTTCCGCATGTACTTTGCCGGACTGGGCAAGAAGCGCAAGCCCAGTGTTAACTTTGGCATACTCCGCCGTAATATCCTATATAAGAAAGGAGACCTGTACCGTCAGGTGGTCAGTGACATCATGCAGGAACGCTTCAGTGAGCTGGGCATCTTCTCCCAGGTGTCCTTCAACTGCACCCCCTCTGATACCACCTCCACCTGTGATTCCCTGGACGTAGATATCTACACCGTGCTGGACAAACCCTACGATGCCGAGTTCAAGGCCACTGCCACGAAGAAGAGCAATGGCCTGCTGGGCCCCGGACTCAGTTTCGGCATGACCCGCCGCAATGCCTTCCATGGAGCGGAAGCCCTCAACTTCCAGGTCTATGGCAGTTACGAGTGGCAGACGGGTGCCAATGTACAGAATGCTTCCTCCAGCGTGCTGAACAGTTACGAGTATGGTACCTCCCTCAGTCTGGACTATCCTTACATCAAGTTAGGACGACTGGCCCGTCCTTTCCTGCGCAAGGGCCTCTCGAGTACTTCCTTCAAGCTCGAAGCAGACTGGCAGAACCGAGCCGGTTATTTCGGACGCGTCTCGCTGGGTGCACGTGTCACACTCGGGTACCAGAAGAAACTTACCGAGGCCCATTTCCGTGCCGGCAGTCACAAGCCCATCGTCAAGCATGAGTTCACCCCTTTCCGTCTGGACTATGAGATACAGCTGCATTCCACCCATACCTTCGACAGTATCCTGCAGGCTAATCCCGCATTGGGGGTAAGTATGCGTAACCAGTTTGTTCCTTCCATGCAATATGTGCTCACTACCAGCAGCAGGAAGGGTTCCACCCATCCTGGAGTCTTTACGTTGACGCTCAAGGAGGCCGGCAACGTGTTCAGTGGACTCTATGCATGTTTCGGACAGAAGTTCGGTCAGGCCGACAAGCATCTCTTTGGCGTTCCCTTTGCCCAGTACATCAAGGGAGTGGCCGAGTTCACCAAGTCGCACAGGGTGGGGCATTCGGGTGTCAGGATGGCGGGACGAATCCTTCTGGGGGCTGTCTATAGTTACGGTAATGCCAGCATGGCACCTTACAATGACCTCTTCACCATCGGAGGCGCCAACAGCATCCGTGCCTTTACCATTCGCAGCATCGGACCGGGTTCCTACCGTCCAGCCAACGGACAGTTCAGCTATGTGGATCAGGTCGGTGACCTCAAGTTCGAGGCCAATGTGGAGTGCCGTTTCCCCATTGTGGGCAATCTGGGAGGAGCTGTCTTCCTGGACTGCGGCAACGTGTGGCTCATGAAGAACAACGAAAACCATCCCGGGGGAGCCTTCCGCTTCAAGAACCTGGGCAAGGAACTGGCCCTCGGTACCGGACTGGGCTTACGCTATGACCTGGAGTTTCTCGTAGTGCGCTTCGATGTCGGGGTGGGCCTCCACGCCCCGTACGACACAGGTCGTTCAGGGTATTACAACATGCCCAAGTTCGGCAAGTCCCTCGGTTACCACCTGGCCATTGGTTATCCATTTTAATCTTATCGTTTAATATACTCAATATGTCGCAATATCAGTCTTCCACCCGTACCAGGTTTCAGAACAAGCACCCGAAGCGCTATCGGGTCATCATGCACAACGATGATTTTACCACCATGGAATTTGTAATTGACATCCTTGTCACCATCTTTTTCAAGAGCAGCGAGGAGGCCGAACGTCTCATGTGGGCCGTCCATCGCAATGGGCGTGCCGAGGTAGGTATCTACAGCCTTGACGTAGCCATGAGTAAGGTGAGCAAAGCCACAGAGAGAGCCCGCAGGGAGGGCTTCCCCTTCATGCTTACCATGGAACCCGTTGAAGATCTCCCCTTTTAATCCTCCCCTTACCTTGACGTTATGGACAACAGTAAGAAACTTCAAGAAGTCATAAACCGAGCCATAAAGATGGCAGAGGAACAGCGTGCTGAGTTCCTGCTGCCGGAACATATCCTGGAGGCACTTGTCGAAGTGTCGGACGAATTCAATAGCCTGATGCTCAACTACCATGTCCACGAAACTTTCCAGAACGAACTGATGGGCTCTTGCTCTACAGCAGAATCTGTGCCGGCCGGAGTGGAGTATGAGACGCTCTTCTCCACCCATACCTGCCTGCTGCTCATCAATGCCTCACAGATGGCGGAGGCGGCAGGCAAGAAGGAGATAGAGATTCCCCACGTGCTGCATGCCATGCTGCAACTTACGGATTCCTTGGCTGCCAGCCTTCTGTGGAACCATTTCGTGTACCGCCATGTAGAGGCTCCTGATGAAGAAAGTGCTCAGGCAGGCTTTCTCCACAATGTCATCCAGGCATATTCGGGGGGTGTGATGACTCTTGTGTTAGAGCCTAGCTGGGACTCTCTAGGTAATGACGGGGATGATGATTTCGATGATTTCCCGTATGACATGGATGATCTGTTGGAAGGCAATACCAAGGAGAAGAATTCCGAGAGCCCATGGAGGCGTTACGTCACCTGCATCAATGATATATGGGAGTTTCACAATCCCCTCATAGGCCGCGAGGCAGAACTGGACCGCACCATACAGGTGCTCTGCCGCATGGACAAGAACAATCCGCTGCATGTGGGAGAACCTGGTGTGGGCAAGACCTCGCTGGTCTATGGCCTGGCAGCTCGCATAGACCGTGGTGAGGTGCCACTGCGTCTCCGGGACTCGCACATCTACATGATGGACATGGGCACGCTGGTGGCTGGCTCCCAGTATCGCGGTGAGTTCGAGCAGCGCATCAAGAGTGTCATGGAGGGAGTCCTGGAGGAGGGCAATGGCATCATTTACATCGATGAGATACACACCCTTGTGGGGGCAGGAGCCAGCAGCGAACAGCCACTGGACGGGAGCAACCTCCTCAAACCCTATCTGGAGAGTGGCGAGATACGTTTCATCGGGGCAACCACCTACAAGGAGTATAACCGCTATTTCCAGAAGAGTCAGGGATTGGTACGCCGTTTTCAGCAGATAGACATCGCCGAACCTACCCAGGAAGAGACCGTGCAGATTCTGGAAGGACTTCGCAAACGCTATGAGGATTTCCACGGCGTGAAGTACGAGGAGGGTGCCCTGGCCCATGCCGTGGCCTTGAGCGTTCGCTATATCACAGGACGTTTCCTCCCCGACAAGGCCATCGACCTCATTGACGAGGCCGGAGCCTTTCGGCAGGCGCATCCCCAGACAAGGCGATATAAGGGAAAGATTGTTCACTGCAAGAATCAGACGGTAGATAAGGAACTCCTCAACGAGACGGTGCGCCGCATTTGCAAGATCAGCGAACAGGCCATGGAGGCCAGTCAGTCGGGAGGAGAACGGCTGGAGACGCTCTCTGAGCGCATGAAAGCCCGGATATACGGGCAGGACGAGGCCATAAGGCTGGTCACTGAGGCCGTCATGATGGGTAAGGCGGGACTGCTCGATGCGGACAAGCCCGTGGCTTCCCTGCTCTTCGTCGGTCCGACGGGTGTGGGCAAGACGGAGGTGTGCCGTGTGCTTTCCCAGGAACTGGGTCTCGAACTTGTGCGCTTTGACATGAGTGAATATACGGAGAAGCATGCCGTGGCCAAACTCATCGGTTCGCCCGCAGGATATGTGGGTTATGAGGACGGCGGTCTCCTGACCGATGCCATCCGCAAGACCCCCAACTGTGTCCTCCTGCTTGACGAGATAGAGAAGGCCCATCCCGACATCTACAACATCCTGCTTCAGGTCATGGACTATGCACGCCTCACCGACAACAAGGGACAGCAGGCGGATTTCCGCCATGTCATCCTCATCATGACTTCCAATGCCGGTGCCCAGCATGCCTCCCAGTCCCTGGTAGGCTTTGCTTCCCAGGAGACTACGGGAAGTGCCATGCTCACGGCGGTACGCAAGACCTTCAAACCTGAGTTCCTGGGTCGCCTGTCGGCTACCGTGGTGTTCAACGACCTGTCCCGTTCCATGGCCGAACGTATACTTCGCAAGAAACTGGGACAACTCTCCGACCGTCTTCAGACCAGACACATCACCCTCTCTGTTTCCGATTCTGCTTTCTCTTTCCTGCTGGAACGTGGATTCAGTACCAAGCAGGGAGCCCGCGAGATAGACAGGACCATCCACAGTCTCCTTACCCCTCTCCTGACCCGCGAGATACTCTTCGGAGCCTTGAAGGACGGGGGCATGGTAACGGTGGAGCGAGAAGGAGAACATTTACAACTCATAACTTCGTGACATTCCCATGGTAGTTCAACTGGACAATGATATTTGGTTTCCCGACCCCCGAAAGGGGGAAGAGGACGGACTTTTTGCCATAGGCGGCGACCTCAGCGTCGAACGCCTCTCCCTGGCCTATTCCCACGGTATTTTTCCCTGGTATTCCTACCGCCCTGAGGACAATAGCTGTCTGCCCCCCTCCTTCCTGAATCCTGATGGTACACCCCAGATACGCTGGTATTGTCCCATGCAGCGTTTCGTCATCTTTCCCCATG
>CALZGT010000047.1 GCA_945787235.1 uncultured Prevotellaceae bacterium | reverse complement strand
AGATGCACAAGATAGTGATGCAGTTTGTGGGATGGGAACTATTGAGAATGGAGGAAATTTAAGCGGCCAACTAACGTCCCTATCTCTCCACCTTCTCCTCCATGAAGAGGAGGTCCCGGGGATAGGTGACCTTGATGTTCTGCATGTCCCCCTCCACCACACGGATGGGCACATCGGGCAGGTAGCGGAACACTACGCCGCAGTCATCGGTAGTCTGGAAGGCAGGGTCCTGCAAGGCTATGCTGTAAGCCCTTTGTATGGTGCCCCGTCGGAATCCTTGTGGTGTCTGTACGTTGCGGAGTGAAGAGCGTGGTGGTATGCGCCTGATGATACCCTCGTCACTCACCTCAATGATGGTGTCCGTGCAGGGAACGGCCACGTTGACTGCCTCGTAACTGTCCAGTGCTTCTATGCATTCCGTGATGATGCGTTCACTCACCAGGGGACGCACAGCATCGTGGAGCAACAGCCTGCATCCGTCCTCCCGGTAGGCCCTTATGGCAGCCAGACTGCTGTCGTACCTTTCCTTTCCTCCGGGCAGCACCTTCCGTACCTTGGGGTAGGGGCATGCCAGCCTTTTCACCTCCTCGATGCAGTCGGGACGGCTCACTATGGCAATCTCGTCCACCAGGGGATGTCGGTGGAAAGCCTCTATGGTCCATTCCAGGATGGTCTTACCTTTTACTTCCAGAAACTGCTTGGGACGTTCGCTTCCCATGCGCGAACCACTTCCTCCAGCCAAAAGTACTGCTACTACCATGTCAATTTTTAATTGAGATATTGTTATCCGCGCAGTTTTTCACCCACCAGTTCGTAGGTATAGTCCTCTTCGTCCATGACAATCAGTTTCCCTTCCTTTCCTTCAGCCTCCAGACGAGCTGTAAGTTCGTCGATGCACTGCTGCTGTGGGATGTCCTGTGGAATTTCCTGTACGATGAGGCTTCCTGTGGTGTCGATGGCCTTGAACGTCTGCTGCGACTGTGTCAGGAAGGCCACGATGCCCGTGAGAGCCTTCACCGTCGAATGGCTGAGTATTCTACCTGCCATGTCACGCCCGTTCCTCACGTAGGCATGTACGATGACGGGGCGTGTGGCCAGATATGCCGCGAGGTATTTCGTGGCAAACTGTGCTTTCTTCAGGTTCTTGTCAAGAAAGAGTGCTACATGCTGTTCTTTTATCACGGTGCGGAGATTTGTACGGTTAAACACTGGTTCTTGTGGCAGCAAAGATACGAAATAATTCACTACCCACTGCTCCTTTGTGCCATTTATTTGCATTTTGGCGGTTTTATTTGGCTATTTCCTCGCTTTTTGCTAATTTTGCATCCGTTATATCTGTGAAAAATGAATGTTCTCATCGTAAATACCTCCGAGAAGACGGGTGGTGCTGCCATTGCGGCCAGCCGCTTGCTCGAAGCCCTCAATGACCATGGAGTCAAGGCCAGGATGCTCGTTCGCGACAAGCAGACCGACCGCCTCACCGTGGTGGCCCTGCCCCATAGTCTCCGCCAGAAATGGAACTTCGTATGGGAGCGTGCCGTGCTGTGGATGCACAACCGTTTCAGCATGAAGAACCTGTGGACGGTGAGTCTGGCCAATACCGGTACGGACATTACCCAAACCGACGAGTTCAAGTGGGCCGACGTCATCCACTTGCATTGGATCAACCAAGGCTTTCTCTCCCTCCGTGACCTGGAAAAGATTGTCAGGAGCGGCAAGCGTATCGTGTGGACCCTGCACGACCAGTGGCCCTATACCGGCATCTGCCACTATACTGAGGACTGCACCCGCTATGAGGAAGGTTGCCACCATTGCCCCCTGCTCCGCTCCCCGGGTGCCAGGGACCTCTCCTTCCAGGTCTATGAGCAGAAGCGCAGCCTCTACCACCTTGTCAACCGCATCACCTTTGTGGGCTGCAGCCAGTGGATGGCCGACCTGGCCAGGAAGAGTGCTCTGTTGCAGGGCGTACAGAGCCCCACAGTGAATGGCAACATCCCTCCTTGCCGTGTGTGCCACATCCCCAACGCCATCGACCAGACCATTTACCATCCCACGGACAGGATGGCAGCGCGCCGTGCGCTGAACCTTCCTGCCGACAGGAAACTCCTGCTGTTCAGTTCACTCAAGGTGACGGACAAGCGCAAGGGCATCGCCTACCTTATCGAGGCATGCCGCCACTTGCATCGCCATCACCCAGAACAGTCCGCCAAGATAGGCATCGTGGTGGTGGGAAAAAATACCGAGGCTATGCAGGGCATGTTTCCCTTCCCCCTCTATCCCCTCAGCTATATTGCCGATGAACATCAGATGGCACTCCTCTACACCTCTGTCGATGCCTTCATCACCCCCTCCCTGCAGGACAACCTGCCCAACACCATCGTGGAAGCCATGAGCGTTGGTACCCCCTGTGTCGGTTTTCGCACGGGAGGCATTCCTGAGATGATACACCACCGCATGGACGGATATGTGGCCGACCCCTGCAGTGCGCAGGACCTGGCCGAAGGCATCCTCTACGTCCTCGATGACGACAACCACGAAGCTCTCTCTCGTGCTGCCGCACAGTTTGCCGCCCAGACGTACAGTCCCGACCGTGTGGCCCGTCAGTATGAGGCCGTTTACCGCAATCCATAATCCACCCCTAACCCCATACCCCATCCCCTTGAAAAAGACCTATCCCCTTATCACCATAGCTACCGTGACCTACAATGCAGGCCGCGTGCTGGACCGAACTATCCGCAGTGTCGAGGCACAGGCATATCCTCGCATCGAACACCTCATCATTGATGCTTGCTCGAAGGATGAGACCCTTTCCCTGATACGCTGTTACGTGGAGCGCAATACGCAGCCCATGCACAACATCCGTGTACTTTCTGAGTCCGACAAAGGACTCTATGATGCCATGAACAAGGCCCTCCGCATGGCAGAGGGCGACTATATCGTGTTTCTCAATGCCGGTGACAAACTGCATGCCGACAACACCATCGAGGCATTGGTGAAGACCATAGACTGGGAATACCGGGGTGTCAACCCTGCCGTGGTGTATGGCGAGACAGATTTGGTGGATGATGCCGGACGCTTCCTGCGTCACCGTCGCCTGCGTGCTCCCGAACAACTCACCCCCCACAGTTTCCTCAGCGGCATGTTGGTGTGCCACCAGTCCTTCTACGTGCGTACCGACCTGGCCCGCCAGTTCCGTTACAACCTGGACTACCGCTTTTCGGCCGACTACGACTGGTGCATCCGTATCCTGCAACATGCCGCCCGTTGCCGTAACCGGGTCATCAATACCCATCTCATCCTCACCGACTACCTGAGCGAGGGACTCACGACAAAGAACCACCGCCGTTCGCTCATGGAACGTTTCCGCATCATGGCCAAGCATTATGGTACTTCCCGTGCCGTCTGCGCCCATCTGTGGTTCGTGCTCCGTGCCCTGTTCAGGCGTTGACGAGTCCTTTTCTCCTTTCCTCCCCAATACAGTCACCGGGGGCACGAAGCGTTATCCTTCGTGCCCCCGGTGGTCGTTTATCTCAATGCGTGCGGTCATTTTCCGCTGCATTCCTTCCTTCTTCTCACGTACGGCCATCCTGCTGCCGCTGCCAGCATCAAGGCCAGCAGCGTGAGGGCAATGTAGGCCAATGTATCAGTGGTGTGTACCGACTGTGGGTCAAACTTCAGTACGACATGGTGCTTGCCGCCTTCCATCCTGATGGCTCGCAGCACATAGTCGGCACGGGCTATTTCCACCTCCTTGCCATCCACCGTGGCCGTCCATCCCGGATAGAATATTTCCGAGAAGATGAGTACGCCTCCCTGTTCCGAACAAACGTCGTAGCCCAGTTCATTGGCCTCGTAGTCCGTCATCACCACACTGGCTGTGGAATCGGTGCGAGCCTCTCCCAGGACAGCCTGGAACTGTTTGTTCGCCACGGCCTCGTGCTGGGTGTTCAGACGTCCCAGAGCTGCCAGTTCATCGTCGGCATTTCCCACGTAGTGTACCTTATCTACAAACCACGCATTGCCGTTGGCGTGAGGATTGGGCACCGCCACCTTTCCTCCGTCCTGCAGACCGAGAATCAGGTATTTCGTGTTGAGCATGTTCAGCACCGGTGTCAGCGAGTCACCGTTCACCTTCGTGAGGTCACCTCCCGTCCGTGCCGCAGCCTGCTGTACCTGCTGGCTTTCCTTGGCAATGTGTGCCTCGATGAGTTCCTGATAACGGCGCAGTTTGGCGGGATGGTATCCTCCAATGCTCTTGTGGTAGTATGACGTAGAGTTCTCGTTGAAGGTATTGACAGAGAGATTCAGCACGCGGTAGTCCAGAGCCTCGTCCTGAAGTATCATCTCGTCGGCCTCGCTCTTGGCAAAGTTCTGAGCCTTGGGACGCGGTTCGCTGAACATGTCATCGTTCAGGTATCGCTTGTTCACCTGCCACATGTCAAAGAGGCAAAGCACCGTGAGTCCACCCACCAAGACCGAAGCCTTGAGTTTGCCCGTGCGGTAAGCCATCAGCGCAGCAAAGCCGATGAGGATGATGAAGAAGCTGCGCAGGCAGTCAGAGGTAAACATGGCCTTGCGCATCGTGCTGAGGCTCACCATGATCTTGTCGGCCATCCCCTGGTCCATATAGCCCCGAGATACGTATTCTGCCAGTCCCTGCCTGTCGCTGCTGGAGAGGAATGACCCCATGAGGTCGGGGCATAGCCACAGCAAGAGACATACTCCTGCCGTAAGTCCCAGTGCCACGTACATGGCCGTCTGGACACGTCGCTCATGCAGCATCCCAGGTGTCTCCACCACCTGCTTCAGTGCCAGCAGTCCCAGCAGGGGCATGGTGAACTCGGCAATGACCAGGATGCTGGCCACGGTACGGAACTTGTCGTACATGGGAACATAGTCCAGGAAGAAGTCCGTGAACCACATCAGGTTGTGCCCCAGCGAGAGCAGTATGCTCAGCAGCGTGGCCACGAGCAGAGCCCACTTCAAGGGTCCCCTTACAATGATGAGTCCCAGCAGGAAGAGGAAGCACACGAAGGCACCGATATATACCGGTCCGCTCGTGCCCGGCTGTTCACCGTGATACTGCGGGAAAGCATCATAGATGCGATACTGTGCCAGTTCGTAGTTGGCCTTCTCCATGGCCGTCTCGTTCATGCTCAGCGGCATGCTGGCTCCTCCCTTGGTGTTGGGTATCATGAGGGTGAGCAGTTCGTCTCCTCCGTAGCTCCACTGCGTGATGTAGCTGCGTTCCAGTCCGCTGTCCGTCTGGTCGCTGGCATCCTTGGTCTTGTGGGTGAGCTCGCTCTTGCTGCGCATGGACTCCTTGCTGTACTCGTAGGTATGGTAGAGGTTGCTGATGTTGACCAGTACACCCAGCAAACCACCGCAGAGGGCACAGAGCGAAGCCTTGAACCAGCTGCGCAGGTCCAGTGCCTTGCAGGAGGGCATGAGGGCCTGTGCCAGGAAGGCCAGTGCCAGCAGTCCGATGACGAACATGAAGTAGTACGTCATCTGTATGTGGTTGCTGAATATCTGCATGGCCGTGAAGATTCCCGTGAGGGCTGTACCCCAGAGGTACTTCCTGCGGTAGCAGAGCATGATGCCGCCTATGGTGGGCGGAATGAAACAGAGGGTCAGCACCTTCCAGATGTGACCTGCGGCGATGATGATGAAGTAGTAGCTGGAGAAAGCCCAGAGCACGGCACCCAGGGCAGCCATCCACACCTTGAAGTCGAAGGCCCGCAGCATGATGTAGAAGCCCAGCAGCATCATGAAGACGTAGGCCACCACGTTGGGGAGCCACAGTTGGTACATGCGCTGCAGCGTGCTCAGCGTGTCGGTGCTGTCATAGGAAGGCGCCATCTGGTAGGTGGGCATTCCCGAGAAGAGAGAGTTGGTCCAGCGGGTTCTTTCCCCGTTGTGCGTGTCGCGGTAGTGCTGCATCTCGATGCCGCTTCCCACGCCACCGTCATGGTCGTGTCCCGAAAGTACCTTGCCATCTCGGACAGGTACGAAAAAATACGCGAAAGCGATGATGACGAACGCCACCACCGCTAGCATGTCGGGAAGAATCTTCTTCACTGTTCCCATTACTTACGCAGACCCAGAGCCTTTACGATAGCACGATAACGGTTGATGTCGCGGCTCTTCAGATACTTGAGCAGGGCACGGCGCTTACCTACCAGACCGGTCAGGGCACGCTCGGTGCTGTGGTCCTTGCGGTTCTGCTTCATGTGCTCAGTCAGGTGGCTGATGCGGTAGGTGAACAATGCAATCTGGCTCTCTGCGCTACCGGTATCGGTAGTACCCTTGCCAAACTTGCCGAAAATCTCTTCTTTTTTTGCTGAATCCAAATACATGATAGTATTGTTTTAAAAATGAAACTTGTTTGCTGAGCAGCCACCACACACTGGTACCGTCTCGCAAATGCGGCTGCAAAGTTACGACAAAAAAATCAAACCCAAGCAAAAAACGCAAGAAAAAACAGGAAACGAGCTTCTTTTTTCTCATTTCCTGCCTTTTTCTTTCATTCTCTGTACTTTCTGAACTACAGTCCCATCTCCTTGATGAGGTGCTTGGCCTTGCCCCACTTGTCGATGAGGTAGAGGACGAAGCGGATATCGACACCGATGCAGCGCTGCAGGGTGGGGTTGAAGGATATGTCACCCGACATGGCCTCCCAGTTGCCGTCGAAGGCCAGACCGATGAGTTCTCCCTTTCCGTTGAACATCGGACTGCCCGAGTTGCCACCCGTGATGTCGTTGTTCGAGAGGAAGCAGAGTTGCATCTTGCCCGTGCGTTTGTCGGCATAGCGTCCGAACTTACCCTTGCTGAGAAGTTGGATGATGGACTCCTCCAGTTCGTAGTCTTCCGTCTCCTCCTGTCGGGCAGCCTTGTCCAGCAGACTCTGCATGTCCGTGAAGTAGTTGTAGTGCTGCGTGCCTGCGGTGTAGTCCTGTATGATGCCATAACTCAGTCGCATGGAGAAGTTCGCATCGCTGTAGTGCGGCTGTTCCATCTCCATCTCCAGGAACGCCTGGGTGAGCAGGTTCTCGTTGTAGTGTATCATGCTGTTCCACTTGTCCATCTCCATGATGAGCGCGGTGCGGTGCTCCCTGCCGTCCTGTGCCATCTTCATGGCAGGGTCTTCCAATATGCCCTTTCCCGCCTTGAGGATGTCATTGGTGGCCTGTGTCCCCGTCAGGCAGGTACGTCCGAAGATGTCGCGCACGTAAGCCCGCGCATCCCCGTTAAACTGTTTTTTGATGACCTTGCAGAACTCAGGTTGCCATGCGGTGTCCACCCGCTCCGTCAGGAGCTGCAGCAGCGTGGCTGTCGTCTCCTCATCGACCCGCACGTCATAGTCCTTCATGAACTCCTCGTAGTCCTTCACACCCTGAGCCATGGCTGTGCTGTCCTCGCAGAGCGAGAGGCGGTCGGCCAGTCTTGCCAGCGTGAAAATCTCGAAGCCCGAGTAGATCTCGCCCAGGTACATGACGTTGCGCATGAGTTCCTGGCGCTTGCCGTAGGCCAGCCTCAGGCTGTCCAGCATGCCTCCGAACCGCTCCTGGCGTTCCTTGTCCTGGCCTACCCAGCGGCCGATGCGCTCTTCCAACTGTTCCTTCTCCCTCACCACGTTGAGTTCCTTCAGTGCCTTGTTCATGCCGATGCTGTTCTTCCAGTAGTTGCTGGAACCCGCATACTTGCTGGCATACTTGATGCCGATGGCCCTCTCCTTTTTCATCCACCTGTTCCACACCTCCTGCTTCATGCCTCGCACCTCGATGCGGGGAGCATTCTGCTGTTCCATGCGCTCGGTGATGCCATAGCTGCTCAGGTAGCGGTTCGTGGAGCCTGGAAATCCAATGGTCATGCAATAGTCGCCCGGTGCATAGCCGTCAAGACTTATCCTGGCCCATCGTTTCGGGTGCAGGGGTACGTTCTCAGGACTGTACTCTGCGGGTTCCCCGTTCTTGTCTGCATAGACGCGGAACACGCTGAAGTCGCAGGTCTGTCGGGGCCACATCCAGTTGTCCGTGTCCCCTCCGAACTTGCCCAGGGTCTGGGTGGGGGTAAATACCAGTCTTATGTCCTTGTACTCCTTGTAGATGGACACGTAGAACTGGCTTCCTCCGCAGAAACTCTGCACGCGTACCTCGCGGTTCGGGTACATGGTCTTGTACTCTGCCTGCAGGCTGTCCATGACCTCGTTGGTGAGGCGTGAGGCCAGTTCCTGGCGTGTGAGTTCGGGCTGAGCCTTGGCCGCCTCCTGCAGACGGGTCTTGACGGTCTCCGTGACATCGTCGGTCTGTTGCAGGAAGAACACGCTGAGTCCTTCCGCCGGACGCTCCTCAGCATGGTTCCGTGCCACGAAACCATTCTTAAGTATGTCGTCGCCCGTGGTGCTCAGTGCCTGTATGGCACCGAATCCGCAGTGGTGGTTGGTAAACACCAGTCCGTCGCGGCTGACGACCACTCCCGAGCAGAAGTCGCCGAAATCCACCACGGCATCCTTCAGCGAGGTGCCGCTCTGCGTGTCATAGAGTTCCTGGGGTGACAGTTTCAGTCCCAGCTGTTGCATAACTTGGTGAGTGCGGCTGTCCATCTTGTGCAGCACCCACATGCCCTCGTCAGCCTTGGTGGCGAGAGACGTGATGGCCATCAGGCCAAAGAGTAGTAGATTCTTCATTATGATAAGTTTATTTCTTCTTCTTCGGGTACCTGCGTGCCCATCCTTCCTCGCTGAAATCCGGTTCCTGTCCAACCAGTTCGTTGTTGTGGCGTTTTCCCTTGGCACCGTTGTCCTGCTGGAAGAACTGCATCCAGTCCTCCTTGCCATACTTCTTGCCTCGTGGAGAGGTGTAGCCTCGTTCCTCCCTTGTCGGCCTTTTGTGGCCGGGGGCATGTGTCTCTTTTTCTGCCTGTGCAGCAGCACGCCGTTGTGCCCTGTTCCTCTTGGGAGCCTCTGCCTCCTGCGTCTTTCTTCGTCCGTTGGCAGTCCCCTTTCTGGCGGTTCCTCCCTTCTTGCCCTGCGTGCGTGCGTCCGTGCCGTCCGCATCGGCCAGTTCCACCTTCACCTCGCGTCCTTTCACACGGGCTCCGTTCACGGCCTTGATGACGCGTTGGGCATCCTCCTGCAGCACCTCTACGAAGGAATAGTTCTTCATCAGGTCGATGCGTCCCACCTCGATTTTTTCTCCCACGTTGACATCTATGAGTCTTATCATCTCGCGGGCATACACCCCGTCCGTCTTGCCTACGGTAACGAAGAGTCGGGCATATCCCGCCTCTGCGCTCCTCTTGCCCTTGTCGCGTTTCCTCTCACCATCCTTTGTGTGGTCTGGGGCCGCCTCTATCTCGGGTGCATTGGCATAGTACTGGAGGAAACGTCCGAACTCACGGCTCAGCACCCTCTTGATGAGGTCCTCCTTGTCCAGCCATTCCCATCGCCTGTTCACCTCGGGCAGGAAGTCGGCGATCTCTTCCTCGTCCACCTCCTCGTGCTCAATGTCATCGATGACGCGGTACAGCTGCTTGGCACAAATCTCCTTTCCGCTGGGCAGCGTTCCTCGGGTGAACTCCTTCTGTATGACCTTCTCCACCAATTTTATTTTTCCGCGCTCGCGTACGTGTACGATGCAGATGCTCGTACCCTTCTTTCCGGCACGTCCCGTACGTCCACTGCGGTGCGTGTAGCTCTCGGTGTCATCCGGCATACCGAAGTTGATGACATGGGTGAGGTCATCCACGTCGAGTCCGCGGGCGGCCACATCGGTAGCCACGAGCAGTTGGGTGCGGTGCTGCCTGAACTTCTGCATCGTCAGGTCACGCTGCTGCTGTGAGAGCTCTCCGTGCAGTGCATCCGCGTTGTAGCCGTCGCGTATGAGGTTGTCGGCCACTTCCTGCGTCTCCATGCGTGTGCGGCAGAAGATGATGGCATAAATCTTGGGGTAGAAATCTACCACGCGCTTCAGGGCCAGGTACTTGTCCTTGGCATGCACCATGTAGTAGATGTGGTTCACGTTCTCTGCCCCCTCGTTGCGGCTTCCCACCTGGATGCGTTCCGCATCATGCAGGTAGTTGTCGGCTATGCGTTCTATCTCCTTGCTCATGGTAGCGCTGAAGAGCAGGGTGCGGTGTTCCTCGCCCACTCCCTCCAGGATGGTGTCGATGTCCTCCTGGAATCCCATGGACAGCATCTCGTCTGCCTCGTCCAGCACTACGTAGCGCACTTCCTCCAGTCGGGCCGCCTTGCGGTTCATCAGGTCAATGAGTCGTCCGGGCGTGGCCACGATGATGTCCACCCCATGCTTTAGGGCACGTATCTGGGGTTCGATGTTCGTACCGCCATACACGGCCAGCAGGCGCAGGTCGGGGATGTACTTGCTCAGTCCTTCCAGGTCATCGGCAATCTGCAGGCACAGTTCCCGGGTGGGAGCCAGCACGATGGCCTGTGTGGGACGTCGTTCGTCTCTCTCGCCTGTCTGTCGTTCATCGGCATACAGTCCCTCCTCGAGCGAGGGAGCATGCGGTGCGATGCGTTGCAGTACGGGCAGACCGTAGGCAGCTGTCTTGCCTGTGCCGGTCTGTGCCAGTGCCACCACGTCACGGTCCTGCTGGAGCAGGAAGGGGATTACAGCCTCCTGTACGGGCATGGGCTGTACATAGCCAGCCTCGTCGATGGCCTTGAGAAGGGCCTCCGAAAGGCCAAGTTCTTGGAATGTCATTTCTTTATGCGGGTTATGGGTTGAAATGGGTACTTATTCCCATTTTGGGTGCAAAAGTAGTAAAAAAATACGTAATATACCTCTTATATAAACTATTTGTTGTACATTTGCCTCAAAATTAACGGAAAAATGCGCAGAGTATTCGCTATGGGGGAGACTACGATGGATATTCTCTTCCGTCACAGCCAACCCGTGGCCGCCGTGCCCGGAGGCAGTTGTTTCAACAGTATCATATCACTGGGCCGTATGGGTACCCCCTCCTGGTTCATGGGATATACGGGCGACGACCAGGTGGGTCGCCAGACATCCGAGTTCCTCCTCAGCAATGGGGTGAGTGATGACTTCTTCATGCGTAGGGCAGGGGAGAAGAGTTCCCTCTCGCTGGCCTATCTCAATGAGCAGGGGGATGCCGACTACCTCTTCTACAAGCGTCCCCTCAGCATGGACGGCCATGCTCCCCTGCCGTCCTTCACGGCTGACGACGTACTGCTTTTTGGGTCGTACTTTGCCTCGTGCGACGGTACGCGTCCCTTTGTCCGTCGTGTACAGGAGGCCGCCTGTCGTGCCGGGGCAGTGGTCTATTACGACCTCAATTTCCGCCCCTCTCACCTTCACGAACTGGAGCACCTCATGCCGGCCATTCTGGAGAATTATACGCACAGTACCCTGGTGCGGGGGTCTTCCGATGACTTTGAGGTGATGTACGGAGAAAGGGATGCCCGCAAGGTCTATGCCCGGCACATTGCTTCCTATTGTCCCCTGTTTATCTGTACAGCCGGGGCAGGTGTCCTCACCGTGTGTACCCCTGATGCGGCCTTCGACTTTGAGGCACCCCGCGTGCAGCCTGTCAGTACGGTGGGTGCCGGCGACAATTTCAATGCGGGTTTTATTTACGCCATGCTGGGGTATGGCCTTTGTGCCTCCGACCTCCTCCGGCTTGACAGGGAGGGCTGGACACGTCTTGTGCGGACGGGTTGCGACTTTGCGGCCCAGGTGTGTCAGAGCGAGCAGAATCACGTCAGCAAGGAGTTTGCAGGGGCTTATTCCTTGATATAAATCAAAAAATTCACATATTTTAAGGGCGAGGTTTTGTCACCTTATATATTTTATGTACTTTTGCAGCCGTTATGAGTTTGAAGAAGTACATCATCGCCCTTTTGGCAGTCACCACGCTTTCCAGCGCACAGCAGGTAGAGGCCGCCCAGCCCAAGAAACCTGCTTCCAAGACTACGCACAAGTCGAACGCCCGCAAGACGAGTTCGGCCCGCAAGTCTGTGTCTTACAATAAGGCAAAGTCCCTGGCGCAGAAGTCTGCGCTGACAAAGATAACTGAGTCCAAGCCCCTTGACAGTCTGAGTCAGGCATCCACTGTCGATGTCTCCGGTGACCACATCGTGAAGACTGCCATGCAGTATATCGGCGTACCCTACCGCCGTGGCACCAGCAGTCCCCGCAGTTTCGACTGTTCCGGCTTCACCAGTTACGTATATAAGCAGTATGACATCAGCCTATCCCGTACCGCACGTTCGCAGTACACGCAGGGACAGGTCATCAAGAACAAGTCCGACCTCCGTGTCGGTGACCTCGTCTTCTTCCGTGGACGTTCGGCCAAGGGCGGCATAGGTCATGTGGGTATTGTCACTGAGGTGTCTCCCCAGGACAAGACCTTCAAGTTCGTGCATGCCAGCAGTTCACGTGGCATTACTACGGACAAATCTACCATGGCCTACTACAGCAAGCGCTACGTAGGTGCTTGCAGGGTGCTGAAGTAGTTCCTTCGAGATCATAGTTGAGAGGTTATGGGTTATAGGTTATCGAAGGGGTTAGAGTAGCTTAATGGTTATAGTTCCTGGCTGCTTAATCGTGGATGAGAACCATAACCCGAATACAGCCTCGAACCAACCATAACCCATTCGATAACCAATAACCAATAACCAATAACCCAATTAAATTTCCGTCATACGGTAGCCCATGCGTTTCAGTTGCATGGCAGCTCCCATCAGGTAGAGTACGTGCAGGCAATCCACGTAAGCATGGAATGCCTCTTTCGTTCCGGGCTCGATGTATTGGTGCATCAGGATGTTGTGTACCCTCGATGCACACTCACTTGTCAGTGAGTCCAGGGCTTCCGATTCCTTACCCTCCAGCAGCAGCACTTCTTCGCGGACGTATTCGTCCATGTTGTCATACCCCCTTTTGTCGCGCAGTAGGGCGTACAGGTCGGGCTGGTTAGCATACGCCGTCCAGTCCTCGTCCCACATCTTGGCTATGGCCATGCCGATGTACATCATCCACCCCAGTGAGGCCACGGGGTAATTTTGAAACTCCCGGATGCCGTCGGGCAAGTATGCCCGGACTATGCTTTCCCATTTCTCCTCCACGTCGGGGCATTGTGGCAGTCGTTCATCCACTGCCTGCTTCCTCACAAGGAACCTGTGCAGGTCCTCCTTGATGATTTCTTCCAGTTTTTCCATGTGGTAATTATTAATGTTTTTAGATAAGTAGGTGTGCAATATTATTATAATGATTGTATCGATTGGTGATGCAGAATCAGTATTTCATCTGGATGTAGGTGACATATTCGTTCTGAACTCAGGGCGTGTCATGAACGATGTCACGTCAAGATAGTGCACTCGGTACTTATTCAGGAACGTTTCGAACGTCTGGTCCTGCTCAGCCTTCAGTCCCGCAAATGGTTACTTCACCTGCTTCAGCGGGCAGTCACACTGGCATCCCGCACAAC